>NZ_JAMPNQ010000019.1:0-99455 GCF_028479445.1 Providencia sp. PROV210 | reverse complement strand
TAGCAAGCCCCGTGATGAAAATCACGGGGTTTTTGTTTTTTATCTATTCTAAAAGTTATCTTTCATACTATTTTCTGTTTTTTCTTTTAAATCATTACTTTAAATTTTGATACAGAGTATAGCCAGCGACTGCACCTGCGACATCATAGGTAAAGTCATGCCAACTCCAACCTGTTCCAGCTGCTCGGCTATCATAAAGTTCTTTAACTGTACCAAGAGAGATAGAAAATAGTATTCCAAATTGAGCCGCTTGCTGATGAGACATATTTTGTCTATCCGCATAAGCATTTCCCGCCGCTGCCATTGCAGCTGAAAAAGCAAAATGCTGCCCTTTATCTTTGCCTTTCCAATTATCATTTGCCCAGTGAAAACCAGAACACCCCGTCACTACGCACAGAGATAAACTAAGCGTTAATGTTCTTAATTGAATAAATAACATGGAGGGTATACCTCTACAACAACCGATCAGGTTAGAGTACGTTAGATAATAAAAAGCGCCACATGAGCGGCGCTTTCTGATAGTCATTAATTATAATATTCGACTTATTAATCGGTCTACACGGATCCGTCTTAATCGCCGAATAAGTTTTTTTACTTTGACAGGGTAAGTCTGGATACTATCCAGTTCACTGTAGTGGTTAACGACTTTGGTATTTGTTCGAATACACTCTAACTCATGGCTACGCTGTTCTTGAAGCTCTTGTTTTGGATCGTGGATCAATACAGCATTTTCGAGATCTAATCCCCAAGCTCTAGGGTTTAAGTTATTACCTGTAATGAGCTGCCATTCATTATCCACCCACATCCCTTTTAGATGGTAAGTGTTATCTCCATCTTTCCATAGACGTATAGTTAGCTGCTTACTATCAATAAAGCGTTGTAAGCGGCTCACAAAACGGCGTAGATTAATTTCATAGAGATAAGGCAAGGCACCAATAATTTTGAATGGTTCTTCCGGGGGAATGTAAAAGTCATTAGCTGTTTTATCACCAATGATAATTTCCACTTGTTTTCCATCTCGCAATAATTTGGTGATGATCCTGACTAACACTGCGGGTAAATTAAAGTACGGTGTACAAATCGTTAATTTATTTGTTGTAGCCCCCATCAAGTGAGTGACCGTACGGTTTAATTCATTCTTTTTACCTAATCCAACAAATGGAGTAACCGCTAATTCATAGTTAGATGCATTACCTGTAAATTGGTAATTGATACCTCTTAAAGATAGGCGGAATTGTTTGATCAGGTTTTTAAATTCGGCTGTTTTCGGTCTACTTGCCGTATTTAGACGATGAATCGCGTCAGATGACAATAACGAGTCATCAATAAATTTTTTCATCGTTGTTGTTAATTGGCTATTTTTGATCAAATGATATCTATCATAGCGGTACTTATCGTGACGATGTAAATAAACATCGTTGATACTCGCACCGCTATATAGCAGGGTATCATCGAATAAGAAACCTTTTAGATGTAATACCCCTAATGCTTCACGCGTATTAACTGGAATTCCAAAAACAGGAATTTCAATATTAGGGTAACTCTGAGCAACTTCATAGTACCAGTCTGCATTGGTTAAATTGGCGGCTGCACCAATACGCCCACGCTGAGCACGGTGCCAATCAACTAGAATTTTAATATCTAGGTTAGGATTTGCTTGTTTAGCGGCATAGAGAGCATGAAGGATGTCTTTACCCGCATCATCTTTTTCTAAATACAGCGCTGTAATATAGACTGTATTTTTAGCTTGCGAGATTTGTTCAAGCAGAGCACCACGAAAATCTTCCGTCTTATAGAGCGTTTTTACATCAGCAACTGACTGAGACAATTTAGGCATATTTGCCAAGTGTTGTTGATGTTTTGCTTGTTTTAGTTTTGACAACATCACAGTGTGAATTTTCTCTTGTTAGTCCAATAGCAAATCGCTTTATACAAATATTTAAGCGAATGATCTGTCGATGATATCATATTTACCTCACTCATTAGGAATAAATTGAGTATCGGTTTAATCCATATACAGGTTATAAATTATTCCCTGCGCTGAGATTCTTGATGTTAATTATAGATGCAGGGTTAGGTTTACGACACCATCCTCAAATTGAACATCAATTTGGAACCCCAGTTTTTTGGCTAGACTGATCATATTACGATTTTCTGGCATGGTAATCGCTGTGAGCTTTTTAATTCCATGTGCTCGAGTATAATTTAAAAGTTTTTGCATCAACTTATAGCCTAGAGTCTGTCCTTTCATATCTGAGCGAACAAGTACCGCAAATTCAGCCTCTTGGTTATCTGGATCTGCCATCGCACGAGTTACACCAATAATTTCTGGATAAGAATCTGCATTTTTCACTGCGACGAATGCCATTTCTCGGTCGTAATCAATCTGTGTCATATTGGCTAGGTCGTCGTGGGTAAACTCACTAATTTCACTGAAATAGCGATAATAAAGATCCTCTTTAGTCACTTGTTCAATAAATGATTTTAAGAGCGGCTCATCTTCCGGGAGAATAGGTCTCAATAGGCACGTTAAATCATCTTTTAGATTAATAGTTTCTTCTAATTCATTTGGGTAGGGGCGGATCGCTAATCGGGTACTCGGATTATTATCGATAGGACTTAATGTCATCGAGACATCGAGCAGAGTAAATTCATCACCCGCTGCAAGTAGTGGGTGTATATCTAAACGTGTAATATTAGGGCAATCGATAATTAAGTTGGAAACCCTGACAAGTAAGCTAGCAAGCCCTGGAATATTTAGTGGCTCTAAGGAACTTCGAGCTTTAATTTTGGATCCTTTGATGGCATTGATAACTAAATAACGCGCTAATGCTAGGTTTAATGGTGGTAAAGCAACGGCAGCTTGACTCTCTTGTTGCCACTCAATACCTCCTTCTCCTAGCATGATTAACAAACCAAATACTGGATCGAGTTCGACTGCAATTCTTAGCTCTTGCGCTCCAGCTCGATTTGCCATGCTTTGAACCAATAACCCTTCAATACGAGCATGTGGAAAATTAGTAGATACCCTTTCTATTATGGCATTCGCTGCTTCAGCCACTTCATTGGCATTTCTTAAATACAGCATAACCCCTTGGACTTCAGACTTATGAACTATGTCTGGTGAACGCAATTTTAATGCAACTGGGTAACCGATTTTTTCTGCAATCTCAACAGCTTGTTCACTCGAGTGGGCAATCCAGGTTGGTAGACTATGTAACCCATATGCCTTTAGGATAGGTTGAACCTCATGGGTATCTAAGTTCAGATTATTGTTTTGAATAGCCTGCATAATGCATGCATGAGCTTGCTGAGTATTGGCGGTGATCCCAATAGGAAGTGCAGGCGTTTCTTTCAGTTGTTTTTGGTTACGGCGATATTCAACCATATGCATATAGGCAGTGATCGCCCCTTCAGGAGTTCGATAAGTTGGAATGCCTGCTTCACTAAATAGTTTTCGAGACTCTTGAGAGGAATACTCGCCACACCAGTTAGTTAATATAGTTAGCCATTTGCCTCTAGGGTGCTGTTTGATGGTTTTAATGATTTTAGCTGCCATGGATTTACTCTCAGTGATCGCACTTGGAGTATGGATTAGCAGTAAAGCATCATGGTCGTGGCTATCAAGCATCTTATTTAAGACATTGAGATAACGATCGACGGTAGAATCATCCCCTAAATCAATCGGGTTTTGAGTTGAAAGATCTAATGGTAGTAAGGCACTAAGTTCATTTTGTGTTTCAGTGCTAAGTTTTGCTAGCTTGCCACTGCGAAGTAGGAGTTCATCTAAAGCCATTGCAGCAGGTGCAGATCCATTACTTATGATCGATAACCGTTCCCCCCTAAGCGGGGTCATATAGCTTAATGTTTCTACAGCAGAAAACATCTCATGGGTATCTTGAACACGCAATAAACCAGCTCGTTGGATTGCGGCATCATAAGCTGCATCTAAACTTGGTTTTTCACCAAGGAGTTCTTGGGCTTTACGGGTTCGCCCACTTTTGATCACGAGAATGGGTTTATTGCGCGAAGCACTGCGAGACGAAGATAAAAAGCGCCTCGCATCACTAATATTTTCTAAATACAACAGGATGGCGCTGGTTTTACTATCCCGAGCAAGATAATCAAGTAAATCATCGATATCGATATCGATACTATCTCCGAGGGCGATGAAATAGGAAAAACCAATATCACGGTGCCTTGCCCAATCAAGAACGGTGTTAGACACGGCCGCTGATTGGGAAATAAATGCCAGTTTTCCTTTTAAAATAGGGATTGGAGAGAAGCTGGCATTCAAGCCTTGCCATGGAGCCAAAAAACCTAAACTGTTGGGACCCAGTAACCGAATTTGGTATTGCTGAGCCACTTTTTTAAGTTCATTAAATTGGATTGATGGTGATGACAGGATAATGACGACATTGCAGCCGGCCTCGCCGAGCTGACGCAAACACTCAACATTACGTGAGTAATGGGTACAGATCACCGCAAGATCAGGTTTTAATGGGAGCTTCTCTATTGATGGGTAAGCCAAAACACCAAGGATTGAGTTTCGATTGGGGTTAACCGGCAGGATAGGACCTTTGAAACCGCAGCTAAGTAGGTTTTTCATCATGACTGAACCGGCTCGGTTTGGGTCTTCTGATGCACCAATAACCACAATTGATTTTGGTCTAAATAATGACTCTAACTGACTCACTAACCCCATGATGTCAAACCCTTTGCTTAGATGAGCATTAATGCCGCTCAATTGATATTGAGAACTTATGCAATACTATGCCGCATCTTGAGAGAAGCGCCAGTTTATCAGTGGAATTTAATTGAATTATACAAGCACCTTCACGTTTTATTATGAAGGTGATTTTTGCACCACAATGGGTTGGAAACGGTTACGAATAAAAATGACTGATAATCCCTATAAAGGGTTATTGAGGATCTTGGGATAGGATTCTCTGAGCAGTTGGATGATGAGGTTTCCCTTCAAGATATTTATGTTTAAATAAATTGAAATGGGCAAATAATTGTTTTGAGGCCTCAATATCTCCAGCTTGTTCGAGCACAGTTGCTGCGACTTCTACAGTGCAATGTTGCTCTTCCCTTGAAGGAATTCGTAATAAATAGTCAGTTCTTGCCTTGTCATTAATGGATAACATGGGAATATTATCCAAATAAGGGCTTTTACGAAACATTTTACGGGCTTCAGGCCAAGTACCGTCTAATAGAATAAATAGGGCGGGTTTATCAGAAATAGAGGGCTGATTGACGACGATGCGGTCATTTTGTGCATAACTGTCAGGAAAAATAAGGTAAGGTTGCCTAGTTGTATCTTGCAGTACTGCAAGCAATTGGCTATCGGGTTCGGTTCGTGACCATTGATATGCTAACGTATCAGGCAGGATATCTGCGATTAATTTTCCTGTGTTGCTTGGTTTGAAAACTTCACCATCAAACATGATCAGGCAAAATTGGCTTTTCGCTTGCACCGATACTGTTTCATCACATAGACATTGTGGGATAGGTAATAAGCAATACTGGCAGCGCTTTACTCGACATCCTCTCGCTTTAAAAGGTTTTGTCGAAAGGGCTAAACGTTGTTGGCGAAGATGATAGACAGCATTCTGACTCATGGTTGATAAGATACTTTTCGTAGCAACAAAAATAAGGGACGTATTGTACGCAAAACGATTTGTATACGATAGAAGTATATTCAACAACTTTTCGGTGAGATAATAGCGCGAATCGGTAGCGTAGCTTTGCAACATCATGTAATCTTCGCGCCATAGCTTAGTAGGGGATAGCGATGAACGACACGAATGATTTTAGTGGTAAAAACGGCAAAGTAAAAGTGATGTATGTCCGTAGTGAAGGACAGGATAATAATAAAGGTAATGATAAACGCCGTGGCGGTCGCGATGGTGCCCGTGACGGACGAGATGATCGAAGAGGCGATAAGCGTAGTGGTGGTCGTAATGACCGCAATGACCGTTCTAGTCGCCCAGGTCGCCCTGAAGGTGGCCGCTCAGATAGACGTTCTGAAAATAGAGATGAAGCACCTCGTGATCGTTCTCCATGGCGTACTATTTCTAAACAAGATAGTGAAGAGTTAGAAAATGATCATGGTGGTATCTCTGGTAAAAGCCAAATCGACCCTGAACAACTGCGCAAGCAACGTCAGGAAGAGACACGTATTTACGGTGAAAATGCGTGCCAAGCAATGTTTAAAAATCGTCCAGATGGTATTGTCCGTGCGTGGTTCTTGCAATCAGTAACACCTCGTTTTCGTGATGCACTGAAATGGATGGCGGCAAACCGTAAAGCTTACCATGTAGTCGATGCCGAAGAGTTAGAAAAAGCATCAGGTACTGAACATCATGGTGGCGTCTGTTTTATCATTAAAAAACGCGGTGGTATGCAAGCTGAAGCTTATTTGCAAGAAGCAGCAGATACTGACTGTGTTTTAGCGTTAGAAGATGTGGGTAACCCACATAACCTTGGTGGGATCATGCGTAGCTGTGCCCATTTTGGTATTCAAGGCGTCATTTTACAAGATGCTGGCATGTTGGAATCAGGTGCTGCAATTCGTACCGCAGAAGGTGGTGCTGAACATGTCAAAGCCATTGATGCTGATGGTTTTACTCCGACATTAGAAAAATTCCGTCAAGCTGGTTACACCATCGTAACGACCTCTAGCCATAAAGGCAGCCAAGATATTGCGAAAGTCCAGTTGCCGAAGAAAATGGTATTAGTTCTTGGGCAAGAGAGTGATGGCTTAAGCGACAGTACATGGGATCAGGGAGATATGAGCCTATATATTGGCGGAACAGGTAAAGTGGAAAGCTTGAATGTTTCTGTTGCCACAGGGATTATGTTGTCCCAATGGTGGTCACAAAATAAAGTTAAGTCATAGTTTTCTATAATTAACTTAGCCATCGTAAAAACCATACACGAAAAGCCAATAAGCTGATAAGTGTATGGTTTTTTTATTAGTGAGCCCCGCCCCCATCTTTAGAGCCAGCCCCAAATGGTGGTTTAGCAAACCAGACGATCACCATCAATAAGATAAATACCCCCGCAGATATCCAAAAAATCTCATTGGCTGACAAAATTAAACCTTGTTCAGTAATTTCACGAGCAATATAAGCAGCACTTTGCTGCTCATTCATCCCGATCTTTGCCAATTCACTGTACATATGCTGAGCATTCGGATTGTATGGATTGACAAATTCCGCCAGATTTTCATGGTGCATGGATTCACGTTGGGTCCACATTGTTGTAGTAATCGACGTACCAATTGCACCAGCGAGTGTTCGAGTAAAGTTCGATAAACTTGAAGCTGATGCCATTTTTTCTGGGGGTAATCCCGATAATGTAATGGTTGTTAGTGGCATAAAGAAGCAGGCAATCGCCAATCCTTGAACAAATTGAGGCCATGCTGCGGCGGCAAAGCCCATTCCCGGTTCAAAGGTATAAGCTCGCCAATAGTAACAAACCGCATACATAATAAAGCTGAATGTCACCAAATAGCGCATATCAATGCGATTACCAAAACGACCAATAATTGGTGTGATTAACAATGGCAATAATCCAACTGGGGCGGAGGCTAAACCTGCCCAAGTTGCGGTGTAACCATAAACCTCTTGGAGTAACTGCGGTAGTAAGACGATCGTCCCGAAGTAGAGCATATAAGCCAAACTCAGTGATAAACAGCCGATAGTAAAGTTGCGTTCTTTGAATAAGGAAAGGTCAATGACGGGATGCTCATCAGTTAATTCCCAGACAATTAAAAAGGCGATTGCCACAACGGCTACGACTGTCAGTACGATAATCTCTGTCGAGTTAAACCAATCAAGTTCTTTTCCTTGGTCGAGCATAATTTGTAATGCACCAATACCGACGACTAAAAGAACTAATCCAATTGTATCAATTGGTTTAATGGATATTTTCGTTTCACGCCCTTTTAGTGTTTTCATTATGGCAAAGATAATTGCGACACTAAAAGGGACATTAATAAAGAATATCCAACCCCAATGGTAATTATCGCTAATATAGCCCCCAAGAATAGGACCACAGATAGGTGCTATAACGATGGTCATCGACCATAGCGCTAATGCCATATTTCGTTTAGCTGGCGGATAGTTATTAAGCAGCAAACTTTGTGATAATGGGATCAGGGGACCTGCAACTAAACCTTGTAGAACTCGAAATAAGATCAGCATTTCTAAGCTACCAGAAATGCCACATAGCCATGAGGTGAGGGCAAATAACCCTGTAGACCATAAGAATAGCCGGACTTCACCTATGCGCTTTGCTAGCCATCCTGTGATCGGAATAGAAATGGCATTAGCAACACCAAATGAGGTAATCACCCATGTGCCTTGTGAATTCGATGCACCAAGGTTTCCGGCTATTGTCGGAATTGCGACGTTAGCAATGGTTGAGTCCAAGACTTGCATAAAGGTTGCCAAAGATAGAGCAATGGTCATCCAAGCGAGTTTTGAACCTGTTAATGGGGCATTAATCACGCGGTGATCTCCGTTTATTTATTGCCAGAGTTATTATTAATAATCTCAGCAACAATTTTATCGGCAGGAGACATATCAACAGCTAAAGCTGACGTGTGATAAGCTGGTGTATCACGTAAGCCTTTAGATAACACTTTTCCATCTTTATTTTTGGTATCAACTTCAACTTCAGTGGATAATCCGATACGTAATGGATATTCATCCAGTTGAGCTGGGTCAAGGGCAATTCTTACTGGTAAGCGCTGAACAACTTTGATCCAGTTACCGCTGGCATTTTGTGCCGGTAATAAAGAGAATGCGCTACCAGTTCCCATATCAAGCCCAACAACGGTTCCTTTGAATACGATTTTTTTACCGTAAAAATCTGAGGTGACTTTGGCCGGTTGACCAATCCGCATATCAGCAAGTTGGGTTTCTTTAAAATTAGCATCAACCCACATACCGCTTGAAGGGACAATTGCCATCAATGGTGTTGAAGGTGTGATTTGTGAACCAATTTGCACACTTCGGCGAGAAACATAACCATCCACAGGACTGACAATTTTTGTTCGTTGCAAAGTGAGCCAAGCATTTCTCACTTGGGTCGCTGCTTGCTCAACCAGAGGTTGTTTTTCTAATGCCGTACCCAGGACGATGGCTTGGTTTGCGTTATACTGTTCAATTGCTACGTCTAAAGCCCCTTTGGCGGTGACAACGGCATCTCTGGCATGTTGAAGTTCTTCTTTGCCAATAAGGTTACTGCTACCAAGGACTTCACGGCGTTTTAAGTCATTTTGTAAACGTGCTAATTCCGAGCGTTTAACTTCAATATTGGCTTGATATTGGCGGCTATTAATAATGTGCTGACGAGATTGCCGAACGCTATTGGCTAATTCTGTTTTTGCTTTTTCTAAAGCGAGCTCTGCATCTCGAGGATCTAATTCGACAAGAACGCTACCGCTTTGAACAAAATCGGTGTTGTCGACATTAACCGTCATAACGCTACCTGAGATTTGAGCTTGGATTTGGACTTGATTCCCGGCTACATAAGCGTTGTCTGTTGACTCATAGTGACGTAAAACAAGATACCAGTAAGCCGCCCAGACTATCCCAATAGCAATAAAAATAAAGGTTAGGAACATCAGGGCATTTCTGCGTTGTCTTTTTTTATTCAACGGCGGTGTTTGCGTTTCAGGCAGATCCTCGCGGGCGTTCATACTGGTATTTCCCCATATAGGATAATAAAAACTACAATCGTTTCCAGTAGTTAGTATCAACTACTGGAAACCAAGATATAAAATGATGTTATTGCTGACGGGTTGTAGCAAAGTATAGTCGGAAAGGATAATGAAATATTAGTAACTGGAAAATCTTTTTTTCCTTTTTAAACCTTAGAATGCCTCAAATACATTAACCATTCAAAATATAAGGTTATTTGTCATTGATCCTTCATGTTATCCAGTTTAGATAGTAATTTACGCATTAGTTTATCAAGTTGTTGTTTTTCTTCGATATCTAAGCTTGACCAGATATCAATTAATGCTTTATGTTGTGGAGGTAATAACCCACTTAAAAACTCCGAGCCTTTCTCTGTTAGATGCAGGTGTAGGCAGCGTCTATCATTGTGACTCTCTTTACGTTCAATCCAACCATTTTTTTCTAGTTCATCAGCAATACGTGTAGCATTGGTTCGAGAAGAACCTAGGGCGGCACTTAATTCGGATGGCTGTATACTGTGAGATTCTTTGGTATCAAGGATCATTAAGGCCATAAATAGGGTTTCATTTACCCCTTGCGCTCTGAGCATATTATTGCGCGATTCCAATAATTTTCCATGAACATGCATACACAGGCGAGTTAATAAAATCTCTTGATAAGGAATTGGGTTTTCGAGTGAATCTTGTTGCGCGACGCGAGCGTTGAGTAATTCTTCTGTCGGTGTAAATGAACTTTCCATTATTTGGATACCTTATTCGTTTCAGTTGGTAAGATTTCAACTGTAATCAACCGTGTAAATGGTATATTAAAAGTTAGAATTAGCAATTATACTTAATTAATATCATCCAGTTTATTTTGATAATGATACATTAATCATAAATTTTATGAATGTATTTCACCAAAGTTAGTATAGTTCAATTAACAATGACTGCATTTTTACTATAAAATAGGCAAACTGACGATATAATAATTGCATTTTATACGACAAATAAAATCATATAAAACAATATATAATCACATTGTATTAACTCAATACCATTTTTTTTATTACTCAATAATTACAATATAGATGGTTATTTATCCGTTTGAGGAATAAATACAGATAAACCGCTTATAATTTATCATATAAAAACATATTTATTTCAGGCTGAACAATAATCATACCATTTTATCAAGATATACCTTTTGTTTAACTGTGTCACTTATTAACTTTTTCTATATAAACTATACCTTGGTTAAACTATTTATCATTGTTAGCTATTCGTAATAATAATTATTGTAATCTCTCAAAATAGAGATGAGGAATAACGATAAATTAACTGATTTAAATTTAACCAAGCCAGCCAATAACCATAATAATAAATGACTGTTATAGTTATTGGAATGATAAGTAGATGGCTATTCAGGGGAGGTAACCTGTGGGTCAAATCGAAAACCTATTAACCA
This sequence comes from Providencia sp. PROV210, assembly GCF_028479445.1. Classification (NCBI taxonomy): domain Bacteria; kingdom Pseudomonadati; phylum Pseudomonadota; class Gammaproteobacteria; order Enterobacterales; family Morganellaceae; genus Providencia; species Providencia sp. PROV210. The sequence goes on along the minus strand of NZ_JAMPNQ010000019.1, from coordinate 88,293 downwards.
GATAATTAAACTGATGCCTGTTAATGAGGCTCCTGAGATAACAATTCCAATCCAACCTGCTTGCTCATAAGCATATCCAGAGAGCAGAGAACCAAGCGCCCCACCAATAAAATAGCTAGTCATATAGCCCGCAGTTAACCTGTTTCGAGCTTCCGGCATAATACGGTATAACGTACTTTGATTTGTTACATGAACGGCTTGGATGGCAAGGTCGAGAATTAAAATTCCGACAATAAATGCAATCAATGAGTATTTTGCTAATCCAATTGGAAACCAAGAAAGTAGCAATAATACTAAACCAACGGTAGTGACTAATTTGCCTTTGCCTTTATCGACTAAACGACCTGCTTGCGAGGCCATCAAGGCCCCCGCAGCACCGACCAATCCAAACAATCCAATCGTCCCTTCTGAGTAGTTAAATGGTGGGCTGGCCAACAAAAATGCCATGGCGGTCCATAACAGTGCAAAATTGGCAAAAGTCAGGGCGCCCAGTAATGCGCGAGTCGCTAAAACTGGCGTGGTGAAAAATAGCCGTCCAATTGAACCAATCAGTTGAAAGTAATTAAGTGCCGATTTTTGATGGTATCGAGGAAGCTTAATGGCTAGCACGATAATAAGAATGAACATTAATCCAAAAGCAACCCAGTAAATTGCTCGCCAACCACCCACCATGGCGACAGCACCAGAAATTGTTCGAGCTAATAGAATACCGAGTAATAACCCACTCATAATGGTACCAACGGCTTTACCTCTTTGATGAGGTTTAGCAATAGATGCAGCCATTGGAACGAGTATTTGAGCGACGACGGAAAATAAACCAGTCAGGGCGGTACCGAGTAAGATTTGCCAAATACTATCGGAAACAGCGGTGATCAATAAGCCGCTAGCTGACAGTGATGTCATAATAATAATGAGTTTTTTACGCTCAAAAAGATCCCCTAAAGGGACTAAAAAGAGAAGCCCCGCCGCATACCCTAACTGAGCGGCAGTCACGATAAAACCTGCCATGTTAGTGGTTAAATCGAATTGTACAGCGATAGTTTCCAGTAGCGGTTGCGCATAGTAATTACTGGCAACAACTAAGCCAGTGGCAATCGCCATGAGTAAAGTGAGTCCAGTAGTGAGTTCCGTCGATGATGTTTTCATGCTCGCCATGCTTCAGAGGTCATTTTGTGATTCAGTGGGTTGGCCATAAGCCTAACCCACTGCGAAGGTTCATTGTATAAATGATTTCATTTATTTTATTATTTTTTTGAGGGATTTAATGCGGGATATTTTTGTTGGTGTTATTCAAAAAAGCCAATCATCATCTTCAGTACTCACGGCTTTGCCGATGACATAGGACGAACCTGAGCCAGAGAAAAAATCATGGTTTTCATTAGCATCAGGAGAAAGTGCCGATAAAATTTCAGGACTAACTTGGGTGATAGCTTCAGGAAACAATGCCTCATAGCCTAAATTCATTAATGCTTTATTGGCGTTGTAATGTAGGAAGCTTTTTACATCTTCACTCCACCCCACACTATCATAGAGCTCTTGAGTATATTTAATCTCATTTTCATATAAATCAAAAAGTAAGGAAAACGTGAACTCTTTAATTTCATTTTGCTGCTGTTCATTATAGGTGGCGAGAGACTTTTGAAATTTATAGCCAATATAATAACCGTGGATCGCTTCATCACGAATGATCAAACGAATTAAATCTGCTGTATTGGTGAGTTTTCCACGGCTAGACCAGTACATTGGTAAATAGAATCCAGAATAAAACAGGAAAGATTCTAAAAACACACTGGCAACTTTTTTCTTCAATGGATGGGAGTCACAATAGTAAGACAGAATGATTTTAGCTTTATTTTGTAGGGCACTATTTTCTTCGCTCCAACGATAGGCTTCATCAACATCAGGGGTAGAGCAAAGTGTTGAGAATATTGAGCTATAGGAGCGAGCATGCACTGCTTCCATAAAACTGATATTAGAGAGTACGGCTTCTTCATGAGGTGTTTGTGCGTCCGCCATTAAACAAGGCGCTCCCACCGTATTTTGGATGGTGTCTAATAGTGTGAGTCCCGTAAATACACGGATAGTCAGCTTTTTCTCTGTTGCTGTGAGAGTATTCCACGAATTTATATCATTAGACAATGGGACTTTTTCAGGTAACCAAAAGTTTGTGGTTAAGCGGTTCCACACTTCAAGATCTTTATCATCTTGAATACGATTCCAGTTAATTGCTTGAATAGGGCGATTTAATGCGCTGGTGGTCATAGCCTATTTTCCTTTTACAGTGAGCAAGAGACGCAACCTTCCACTTCGGTACCTTCAAGTGCAGTTTGGCGTAATCGAATGTAATACAGGGTTTTAATACCTTTTCGCCATGCGTAGATCTGGGCGCGGTTAATATCTCGCGTGGTGGCATCACCATCAAAAAACAGCGTCAAAGATAAGCCTTGGTCAACGTGTTGGGTGGCTTCTGCATAGGTATCAATAATTTTCTCCGGGCCGATTTGATAAGCATCCTGATAGAACTTGAGGTTCTCATTGGTCATGAACGGCGCTGGATAATAGACTCGACCAATTTTACCTTCTTTACGGATCTCAATCGGAGCAACTACTGGATGAATGCTGGATGTTGAATTGTTGATATAGGAAATTGATCCTGTCGGCGGGATTGCCTGTAAATTTTGGTTATAAATTCCATAGGTCATGACGGATTGTTTGAGTGCTAGCCAATCTGCTTGTGTCGGAATTTTGATACCCGAACGTCGGAATAATTCCTGAACGGTTTGTGTCTTTGGTGACCATATTTTGTTGATATATTTATCAAAGTACTCACCACTGGCATATTTTGATGCGGAAAAACCATCGAATGTTTGTTGGCGTTCAATCGCGAGTTGGTTCGATGTTTTTAATGCGTAGTAAGCGACGGTATAGAAATAAATATTGGTAAAGTCCAATCCCTGTTCTGAACCATAATAGATATGTTCCCTTGCAAGGTAACCATGTAAATTCATCTGCCCCAAACCAATGGCGTGAGATTGCTGATTACCTTGCGCAATAGAGGGAACTGAATTGATGTAACTCATATCCGATACAGCAGTTAATGCTCGTACAGCAGTTTCGATCGATAATGCAAAATCTGGGGAATCCATGGTACTGGCAATGTTCATCGAACCTAAATTACAGCTAATATCTTTACCGACTGTTTTATAATTGAGGTCCTCTTCATAAGTGCTAGGCTGATTAACTTGCAGAATTTCTGAGCATAAATTGCTCATGTTAATACGTCCTGCAATTGGGTTTTCTCGATTAGCAGTATCTTCAAATAAGATATAGGGATAACCAGACTCAAACTGTATCTCGGCAATTGTTTGGAAAAATTCTCGCGCATTGATTTTGAATTTTTTTATCGCCTTATTGTTTACCATTTCATGGTATTTTTCGGAGACACTAATTTCAGACATGGCGACACCATATTCCCGTTGAACGTCATAAGGGGAAAATAGGTACATATCTTCATTATTTTTAGCTAACTGAAAGGTGATATCAGGGATCACAACACCAAGAGAGAGTGTTTTGATACGAATCTTTTCATCAGCATTTTCGCGTTTGGTATCTAAAAAACGTAAAATATCGGGATGATGGGCATGTAAATAAACCGCCCCAGCGCCTTGTCTTGCTCCGAGTTGGTTTGCATAAGAGAAAGCATCTTCTAGCATTTTCATCACTGGAACCACACCAGAGGATTGGTTCTCAATATGTTTAATTGGTGCACCTTGCTCACGTAAGTTCGTCATTAAAAATGCGACACCGCCTCCACGTTTTGAAAGTTGGAGAGCTGAGTTTACTGAGCGACCAATGGATTCCATATTATCTTCAATGCGTAGTAAGAAGCAGGAAATTAATTCTCCCCGTTGTTTTTTTCCACAGTTGAGAAATGTCGGTGTAGCGGGTTGAAAGCGTCCACTAATAATCTCATCAACTAACAGTGAAGCTAATGATTTTGAGCCTTGTGCAAGGGTGAGGGCGACCATACAGACGCGATCTTCATAGCGTTCAAGATATCGCTGTCCATCAAAGGTTTTAAGGGTATAGCTGGTGTAATATTTAAAGGCGCCTAAAAAGGTTTTAAAACGGAATTTGTGAGCGTAGGCTTGCTTGAAAAGCTGCTTAATAAATTGAAATTCATATTGTTCTAAGACTTCAGATTCGTAGTAATTTTCATTAACTAAAAAATCGAGTTTTTCCTTTAGATCGTGGAAAAAAACGGTATTTTGATTAACGTGCTGGCGGAAATAAGCATGAGCTGCTTGTTTATCTTTGTCTAATTGCAGGCGGCCTTCACTGTCATACAGGTTGAGCATTGCATTGAGGGAATGGTAATCAACATTGTGTATATCTTGCATTTTATCCATGGGGATGATTTCCGTTATAAACGCGTTGCCAGAAAGATTTCAGCCCTTGTTTGACTGATTGAACATCTTGCTCAGTACCCAATAATTCGAAACGATAAAGAAAAGGCACATGGCACTTTTGGGCAATAATATTGCCAGCGATGGCATACGCTTTACCAAAATTGGTATTGCCCGCCGCAATGACGCCGCGAATGAATGATCGATTGGTTTCGATGTTCAAAAAATGGATCACTTCTTTGGGAACCGCACCTTTACTGGTTCCTCCACCATAGGTTGGTAAAAGTAAAACATAGGGTTGTGAGGCGATGATAGGGCTCTGTGCTGTGTGCTCTATGGGGATTCGAGTCGCGGGTAGTTCAAGTTTTTCCACAAAACGGTGGCAATTCTCCGAACGACTCGAAAAGTAAATGAGAGATTTCGTACCCATAATGGGAGCCTAATCCGCTAAAGTGTTAATCATATCGGGGCGAAAGCCTGACCAATGCTGTTCACCAACGATCACGACGGGTAGTTGTTGATAACCAAGTTCTTTAATAAATTCAATTGCTTGATTGTTATCGCTAAGATCAATGACTTGATAGGAAAGCTGTTTACGATCGAGTGCTTGATAAGTGGCATTACACTGAACGCAGTTAGGTTTACTATAAATGGTAATCTCAGTCATATTTTTCGCCTTTACATTTTCTATACGTGGTAGTTGTGGATTGAATAATGTTTAAATCCTATATATAGATCATTTTTATTTCAACCATACAATATATGGTGTTTTGCATTATTGAATGATAATCATTCGAATTATTTGCTATGCTGTTATTAACATTGAAAATAAAAAAATAGAGGGGCAGATGATTCCTTTTGCCACACTGAGAAAAAATATCATTGCAAAGTAGAAATAATTTACTTTATAACTGTATATACAATCAGGTAAGTGAATCCTTTTAAGGAGATGTTATGTATCATCAATATTTGGCAGCACCAGAAAACTTTCCTAAACCGTGGATCCATATTACGGCTGATGATAACGGGGTAACGAGTATCTATTTTGTGGATGAAAAAACAGAAAAAGAATCTAAGAGTGAGCATTCCAAACAGTGTGCAAAAGAATTAAAGGAATACTTTAATCATAAAAGGACGGTTTTTTCAGTTGCCTTGAATCCTAATGGAACGGAGTTCCAGAAAAAGGTGTGGAAGCATTTGTGTGATATTCCTTATGGTGAGCGCTGGAGTTATAAAGATCTCGCCTTAAAATTAGGCTCAGTCAATTATTGCCGCGCGGTAGGAATGGCGAATTCTCGTAACCCGATTTCATTGATTATTCCTTGTCATCGAGTACTTGGGCATGATGGAAAATTGGTGGGCTATACTGGAGGATTAGATATTAAAGATTGGTTATTAATTCACGAGGAGTAACCTCTGAAAAATTAACCATCAGTAATACTTACCTTTGCATTAATGGCTATTATTAAGAATAATCGCCGTCTTAAGAGACGAAAATACGGATAAATAATAATTTTTTATCATTTAAATCAATTTTCGTGATCTAGGTTGTAGACAAGTAACTTATAGATCTGATGTACTGAGCTTGATACAGATGGTGTGTCTATTTTATTTTAAAGGTAATATTTGATGTCTAAAGTTAAAGGTAACGTTAAGTGGTTCAACGAGTCTAAAGGTTTTGGTTTTATTACTCCAGAAGATGGTAGCAAAGATGTTTTTGTTCACTTTTCTGCTATCACAAGCGATGGTTTCAAAACCTTAGCTGAAGGCCAAAGAGTTGAATTTGAAATCACTGAAGGTCCAAAAGGTCCATCTGCTGCTAACGTTATCTCTCTGTAATTAAACACTTAGAAACGAACAGCCTAAACTCGCACTAGCTTTGCTAGCGCGAGTTTTTTTATATGTTTCAGTTAATAAATGCGGTAGATTGGCGGTTAAAACGCTATAGATAGATTAATAAAAAACCCCAATGGTTAAATGTAACTATTGGGGTCTATGCTGATAATATTTTATGAAAATCGTGAATATTATTTAACTTCTTCGCCTTTAGCTTGTAAGTCAGCGTGGTAGGAAGAGCGAACGAATGGACCGCATGCAGCATGGGTGAAGCCCATATCCATTGCAGCCTGTTTCATTTCATCAAACTCTTCAGGGCTAACATAGCGTTTTACTGGTAAGTGATGGCGGCTTGGTTGCAAATATTGGCCCAGAGTTAGCATTGTTACACCATGACGGCGTAAATCACGCATAACCTCAATGATTTCTGCGTTGGTTTCACCTAAACCAACCATCAAACCTGACTTTGTCGGGATTTCTGGATGCGCTTCTTTGAATTTTTCCAACAGCTTTAATGACCACTCGTAGTTTGCACCGGGGCGAACTTGACGGTAAACCCGTGGAACGTTTTCAAGGTTATGGTTAAAGACATCTGGTGGCGTTGCTGTCAGGATCTCTAATGCGCGATCCATTCGTCCTCTAAAGTCGGGCACCAGTGTTTCAATTTTAATTGTTGGATTTTTTTCTCTGATTGCACTGATGCAATCAGCAAAGTGTTGTGCACCTCCATCACGTAAATCATCACGATCCACGGACGTAATCACCACATAACGTAGCGCCATGTCTTTAATTGTTTGAGCTAGTTTAACGGGTTCATTGGCATCTGGTGCATTTGGACGACCATGAGCAACGTCACAAAACGGGCAGCGGCGTGTACAGATAGCCCCTAAAATCATAAAGGTGGCAGTACCATGGTTAAAACATTCAGAGAGGTTAGGGCAGGAAGCTTCTTCGCAGACCGAGTGCAAGCCATTTTTACGCATAGCAGCTTTGATGCCTTGGATACGCGTAGAGTCAGCAGGCAATCTGATTTTCATCCACTCAGGTTTACGTAGAATTTCTTCACGTTCCGTGACCACGTTTTTAACAGGGATCAGTGCCATTTTATCGGCGTCACGATATTTAATTCCACGCTCGATCTGAATTGGTTTACTCATAATGTGCCGGTTCCAGTTATCTTTTTGCCATTAAAATTTTTTTGAGAAATGTTAAAAAATTATAGCATTATTATTGAACAATATGAAATCCAAGTGTGTCACAGAACTGATTAATTAGCACTGGCTGAACATCGTTTAGTGTAACATTTGGAGACAGGGCTCTCATTTGGGTCATTTTTAATTCACTATAACCACAAGGATTTATACGGTTAAAAGGCTCAAGATCCATATCGATATTTAGTGCTAATCCATGAAATGAACAGCCTTTTCTGATGCGTAAGCCAAGAGAGCAAATTTTATCGCCATTAACATATACGCCAGGTGCATCAGGACGCGGGTAAGCCGAAATATTGAAATGTGCTAGCGTGTTGACCACGGTGGTTTCCAATGCACTGACAAGCTCACGTACACCAATGTGATTGCGTTTTAAATCGATGAGAACATACATAACCTGTTGACCGGGTCCATGATATGTTACCTGACCACCACGATCGCTTTGGATCACGGGAATATCACCGGGAGCTAAAACGTGTTCTGCTTTACCCGCTTGACCTTGTGTAAACACGCGGGGATGTTGCACTAGCCAAATTTCATCACACGTCTCTGGTGTACGAGATTCAGTAAATTGGTGCATTGCATCTGAAACGGTTTGATAGGGAGCAAGCCCTAGCTGGCGCAGTATTATGCTTTTATCTGACAAAATTTCGATATCCACACGCTATAAAGATGAGTCGGCAGTATAACGCCACAGAAATGAGATCACCAGTTTGTCGTATTATTGGCAGGTGTTTTTTGTAGGTACAAAAAACCGAGCGTTATGCTCGGTTTTTCGGGATTAATTAAAGGACAACTTTAACTAATTCTAATGCGCCTAACTCAGTGTAGAGCGTTTCAACTTGCTCAATATGAGTAGCATTAATGGTGATGGAGACGGAGTGATAATTGCCTTTACTGCTCGGTTTCACATCTGGAGAGTAATCACCCGGAGCATGGCGCTGAACCACTTCAATCACTTGATCAACCAATTCTGGTTGTGCTAAGCCCATCACTTTGTAGGTCAATGGACATGGGAACTCAAGCAGTTCACCTAATTTTGTTTTCATGGGCACTCCTAAAATAATGAATTAGCGCCTGCATAAAAATTGGCTGGGAGAAATAGAGATTTCACCAGCCAATTTATGATTCCATAATAGTTTATATTTCATCACAGGCTTTCTGATACAAACTATATGGGGATAACTAATTTCAATTTCAAGTATTAGCTAAACCAGCGATGGAATAACAATTTGATGTAATCAATTAAACGACTGAAAAATCCACCTTCTTCAACATCTTTGAGTACTGTTAATGGGCGCTGTTCAATAGTTTTGCCATCTAATTGGAAGCTAATTACACCGACTTGCTGGCCTTTTTTCAATGGGGCTTCAATTTCAGTACTTGTTAGTTCATAGCTTGCTTTTAAGTCTTTTAAGCGACCGCGAGGAATAGTCAAATACAGGTCATCTACTACACCTAATTTTACTTCGCTATCATCCCCAAACCAGACGGGGGTTGTCGCAAACTCAACTCCAGCTTGCAGTGGTTTTACTGTCTCATAAAAACGGAAACCGTAAGTCAGCAATTTTTTACTTTCGGCATCGCGCCCTTTGCTGCTTTTACCACCCATAACGACAGAAATTAAGCGCATATCGCCATCTTTAGCCGATGCGACTAAGTTATAACCCGCTGCATCAGTATGACCTGTTTTGATACCATCAACAGCGAGGCTTTTATCCCATAATAAACCGTTGCGGTTTGTTTGACGGATATTATTAAAGGTAAATTCTTTTTCTTTATAAATTTCGTACTCTTCCGGAACATCACGGATAAGCGCTTGACCAATCAATGCCATATCACGAGCTGAGCTATACTGACCTTCGGCATCTAAGCCATGTACAGTTTGAAAGTGCGTATTTTGTAAGCCTAATTTAGAGACATAGTTGTTCATCAAGTTAACAAAGCTAGATTGATCGCCTGCAACATGGTCTGCCATTGCAACACAGGCATCGTTACCTGATTGTAGGTTAATCCCACGGGTTAACTGAGAAACACTGACTCTATCGCCCGGTTTTAAAAACATTAATGACGAGCCTTTGAAAATCGGGTTACCGGTTGCCCATGCATCTTCACCCACGGTGACCATGTCATTTGCCCCAATTTTCCCTGATTTTATTGCTTGACCGATAACGTAGCTGGTCATCATTTTGGTCAAACTTGCTGGGTCTCGGCGTTGGTCGGCATTGCTTTCGGCGAGAACTTTACCTGAATTATAATCAATTAAGATATAGGCTTCGGCGTCGATGGTTGGCGCTGCGGGTATGGATGTATTTGGAAATGCTTCATCAGCATTTGCAAAGTTAACAGTAGAAATAAGCAGTGCTGAAGCCAAGGCTGTCTGACGCACAATGCGTGATGGGAAGACATTTTTCATGGTTGTATCATTACATCCGATGTTCGGTTACTCAAAAAGCGCAGTGTAACAAAAGTTCAAAAGCAGAGAGAAGAGCTCTTGTACTGTGCCAACAAATTTACGTTATTTTATACCTGATAGATATTAAGTTGCAGAGGGAAAGTGAATTTAATTTTCCCTCACAACATAAGTTCTTAAGTGTAGACAACCCGTTACGGTGCAACCACCATGGATTGTTGATTTTTTTCTGACTGTAGACGACTTTGGATATCAACCGCTTGCTGTCTTGTCGAGAATGGACCTAACTGAACACGGTAAATGCCATTATAAGGCTGTAGGCGCCCCGGAACATTGAACTGAGTTTTCAGACCGTCAAGCATGCTTTGGGCATTCGCTTTACTACTGATAGCGCCAGCTTGGACTAAAAAACCACGTTCGGGAACGGGTTGTTCAGCCGCGGCTTGTGGTGCCACTTCGGGTTCTGGGGTATTGACTTTCATTTCTGGCATGGTTGGTTGCATAGGCTCTACAGGCTGTTTCACCGGTAATGTATTTGCCGGAGCCGGAGATTCCTGCATTACAGGAGTCCCAAGAGGACTAGAACCTAATTGTGGTCGATCCGGTAGGGCATAGCTTTGTTTAACAAAGTTAGAACCGACACTGCCGGGACCAGATAAACTACCATCTGGCGCCACTTGAATAGCATCAATTTTAATTTTTGTTGTTTGCATTAAATTTAAACGATCCGCAGCTGCCCGGGATAGTGCAATACTTTTCCCTGGTATATAAGGACCGCGGTCATTAACACGCACAACCATCATACGCCCGTTCATCATGTTAGTGACTCGGACGTAGCTTGGAATTGGTAGGGTTGGATGAGATGCCGTCAATTCTACAGGATTGACGCGCTCACCAATCGCCGTTAGGTGCCCTGATGCTTCTTGACCATAAATAGCAGCATAACCGACTTGAGAGAACTGAGCTGGATCACGGACAATTTGATAGGTTTGGCCGTTGCGCTGGTAATCGTTATTGGCTGTTGGGTGGTAAGGCTCATAGTGTGGCTCAGCCCCTAACACGTCTTGTGTTGGAACATTGCTTGGCACAGTGGCAGGTTGTTTAACGTCTTCGTTAACACAACCACTGAGCAATGTGGCGGTCATGGCAAGCATAATCCATTGTAAACGCATACTAAGCCTCATTTTATAAACTCTTAGAAAGAAATTTTCTGTGGGTATGGATGGACATGATAATACCGAATCCCGCCATTAAAACAATCAAGGCGGAACCTCCATAACTGACCAATGGGAGTGGCACACCTACAACCGGTAAGATCCCACTCACCATACCGATATTCACAAATACATACACGAACAGGATGAGGATCAATCCTCCCACCATAACACGGCCAAACGTATTTTGGGCGCTAGCAGCGATATACAACCCTCGAACAATCAATAGGATATATAGACCTAGCAAAATGAGAACCCCGATAAGTCCGAGTTCTTCAGCCAATACCGCAAAGATAAAGTCTGTATGGCGTTCTGGTAAGAATTCTAGCTGAGATTGAGTACCTTGCAGCCAGCCTTTCCCCATTAACCCACCGGAACCAATGGCTATCTTAGATTGAATAATATGATAACCCGCCCCTAGAGGATCTGTTTCTGGGTCGAGTAGCATCATCACACGTGAACGTTGGTAATCGTGCATTAAAAAGAACCAAAGTAACGGGATGAAGGCCGCGAGTGCTACCGCAGCAATTGCAATCAATCGCCAGCTCATTCCGGCAAGAAATAGGACAAATAGCCCAGAGCAGGCAACGAGAATGGACGTTCCAAGGTCAGGTTGGGCTGCGACTAATAAAGTGGGTAAGAAAATAATAATTAGAGCAATAAAGGTATTCTTAAGTGTAGGTGGGCATTGGTCTCGATTCATAAATCGAGCCACCATTAATGGTACAGCAATTTTGGCTATTTCAGAGGGCTGAAAACGGACAAAGCCAAGATCAAGCCAACGTTGGGCGCCTTTACTAATTTGCCCAAATACATCGACAAAAATCAATAAAATAACGCAAAAAATAAACAGGTGGGGTGCCAAGCTTTCATACAGGCGAGGGGGAATTTGCGCCATTACTATCATGACAACGAAACCGGAGGCGATTTGCCCCAATTTTCGTTCCATCATTTCAGGATCTTGACCGCTAGCACTCCACATAATAAACGCGCTATAGGCTAATAGAGCAATAATGATCAATAACATCGGCACATCGATATGCAGACGTGTGGATAGCGGTAATTTTTTCTTATCGTCAGTCATGGGATTAACGGTCTTCCTCTGCACTTACGCCTGCGCTTTCGACTTGGGTATTGTTATCACCTAATAGCACATGGTCAAAGATTTGACGCACAATATCACCAACAGCAGGACCTGCGCCGCCATTCTCAAGAATGATTGCAACGGCAATAGTTGGTTTGTCATATGGTGCGTAGGCAATCATCAGTTTATGGTCGCGTAGATGTTCTGCCAATTTACTTGCGTTATAGGTTTCATAACTAAATACTTGGGCAGTACCTGATTTGGCTGCGACCTTATAAGGTGTACCAACAAAGCTGCGTTTACCTGTTCCGTTTGGTGCATTCGCAACTCCATACATACCCGTTTTAGCCAGCTCCCAGTACCCGGAATGGATATCGCCAATCTGTTTGGTTTCTTTCTCTTCATAAGGCACCATCGCATTGCCTAATTTCGTCCCATAGAGCAAGTGTGGCGTTTTAATTTGCCCATCATTAATCAAGGTCATTAACGCTTTAGACATCTGAATCGGTGTTGCTGTCCAGTAGCCTTGTCCTATACCTACAGGAATGGTGTCACCTTGATACCAAGGCTTTTTATAACGTTTTTGTTTCCACTCACGGGTTGGCATGATCCCTTGGCGCTCTTCGGAGAGGTCAATTCCCGTGTATTCACCAAAACCAAATTTTGTCATCCACGCCGATAAACGATCAATTCCCATGTCATAGGCTACTTGATAAAAGAAGGTATCCGCAGATTCAATAATTGATTTCACCACATTTAATTTACCATGACCCCAACGCTTCCAGTCACGATAACGTTTTTCAGAACCGGGCAGCTGCCACCAACCTGGGTCAAAGATAGTCGTGTTTGGCGTGATGACTTTTTCACTTAATGCAGCGACAGAAATAAAGGGTTTAACCGTTGATGCAGGTGGATATAGCCCTTGAGTTGCACGGTTGATTAACGGCCTATTCGGGTTATTTAATAGTGCTTGGTAATCTTTATTGGATATCCCGTTAACGAATAAGTTTGAATCGTAACTCGGCGTAGATACCAGTGCGAGAATCTCTCCATTACGAGGGTCAGTGACCACAACAGCCGCTCGGCTAGTGGTGAGGATTTTCTCGATATAAGATTGTAATTCAAGGTCGATAGTTAAATAGATATCACGACCTGCTTGAGGTGGTTGCTCATGTAGCTGGCGGATCACGCGCCCACGGCTGTTAACCTCAACCTCTTCGTATCCTGTTTTTCCATGTAGAACGTCTTCATAATAGCGTTCAATACCTAATTTCCCGATATCATGGCTGGCAGCATAATTGGGTAGTAAACCTTCTTTATCGAGGCGTTCTACGTCTTTATCGTTGATTTTTGCCACATAGCCGATGACGTGAGTTAATGCTGAACCATAAGGATATGAACGGCGTTGATAACTTTTAACTTCTAAGCCAGGGAACCGGTATTGATTTACAGCAAAACGTGCAACTTGAACTTCATTAAGCTGTGTTTTTAACGCAATCGACGTAAAACGGCGAGAACGTTTACGTTCTTTTTCGAAATTGACAATATCTTCATCGCTAAGATCGACAATATTGCGCAGTTTATCTAGGGTATCCTGTAAGTTTTCAACTTTTTCAGGGACAATCTCAAGCTGATAAAATGCACTGTTTAAGGCTAATGGCGTCCCTTTGCGGTCATAAATGATGCCGCGGCTTGGCGCGATAGGGACTAATTTTATGCGGTTGTCATTGGAGCGTGTTTGATAATCGTCATGACGTACAATTTGTAGATGATACAAATTGGTAATGAGGATTGAAGTAAGTATGACAATGACGCCGAAAGCAATTAATGCTCGGCGAATAAACAAAACTGATTCAGCGGTATGGTCGCGAAAAGGGGTGCGTTGTTGTTTCATCCCATTGCCATTATGTACAAATTAATACCTGACTATTCCCGATGATATGGGTGGTTAGTCGTAATGCTCCATGCTCGATAAAGACTTTCCGCGACAAGGACGCGAACGAGCGGATGGGGCAGTGTTAATGCCGATAATGACCAGCTTTGTTCCGCAGCCTCTTTGCAAGCAGGTGCTAGGCCTTCAGGACCACCAATCAATAAACTGACATTGCGACCATCTTGTTTCCATTTATCTAACTGAATGGCAAGTTGTGGGGTATCCCAACGATCACCTGGAATATCTAAGGTGACGATGCGATTTCCTTTACCTACAGCCGCGAGCATTAATTCGCCTTCTTTTTCAAGAATGCGTTTAATATCCGCATTTTTCCCGCGTTTTCCAGCTGGAATCTCGGTTAATTCAAACGGCATATCTTTTGGAAAACGATGGAGATAATCCATAAAGCCGGTCTGGACCCAGTCCGGCATTTTTGTACCTACAGCGATGAGTTGTAATTTCAAACTCAGCTCCAAAGCTTTTCAAGTTCATACATGCGACGGCTTTCGTCTTGCATGATGTGAACAATGGCATCGCCAAGATCGACAACAATCCAGTCAGAAATACCTTGTCCTTCAACACCTAGCGGCATTAAGCCTTGTTTACGGCAAGCATCGATCAAGCGATCAGCAACAGACATCAGATGACGGCTTGATGTTCCTGTGCAGATAATCATTTGGTCGGTAACACTCGATTTCCCATTAACGTCGATCGAAATGATGTCTTCAGCTTTAGCATCTTCAAGTTGATCGATAATAAATTTTTGGAGTTCAGTTCCTTGCAAAAGGTTCACCTTTTATTCAAATTGATAGAATATCTTGTTAAACACTATTTGTAGTTTTTCTTTCCTCGGGATTGCCCCCAGCAAAGCGATGCCATTTTACCCTAGATTTTCGGAAAAATCGGCTAAATTATTTTTTATTGGCGTAGGAGGGCAATTTATAGGGATATATCGCCCATTGAGCAACAAATTTGTATTAACTTTACAAAGTTACTCATCTTCACTACTCCAGAAGTATTTTAGGATAAGAGAGATAATGTGCAATTAATTAAACCAAAAGTTTTAATACTAGATGGAATCACTTATCCATCTAGTGAAATACAGCAATTAACCCATTCCATTGTGACGTGTTTTTCACCAGAAGAATTTAATCAAACCAGCGATGAAATTGTAGGAATTATTTTTCCGCACCACCATGCTCAAAAAATACTGGCATTTTTTCCTGCAAGTTTACCGGTTATAACTGACACTCAATGGCAAAATGTGCAGCAACTTGACCATTTTTTTACACAATTGTATCTTTTACAACGGCTTGAAATATTGGCCCAGCAGTTAACGCACCATGGAATTATTCTATTTCATAGTCAGCATAAGTATCTCATCATGGCGTATTCACCGACTGGCTATCAATTGACCGGTAAGCTAGTTGCAGGGATTAAAAAAGGCGATGATTTGAAATTGTTTTTTGCACAATATAAAGCGAGCTTAATGGAGACCTTTGCATTAATGCCACCTAAAAATATTCAAGTTAATGCGCTTAGCCACATGCAAGGATATTTTAAACGTAGGGCTACAAAAGATGAGAAAAAGCATTTATTGGCGTTAATTAATGATTATCGTGACGGGAAAATACCGATAAACCAGCCATTATTGATGATGCGGCAGTTACTTATTCAATATCCTGATAGCTATTTAAGTGAACAATATTATTTTGAGCCATATCCTCATTGTGAGCAGGTCAGGGTATTACCTTATTCTTGATAAAGATGATGAGCCTGAATATATTCTAAAACGGCATGAGGAATTAAATCATTACATGAATCCCCTGAGCTTAATTTTTGACGAATTTCAGTGGCTGAAATATTAACTAGAGGGGTGTCAGCAATAAAGATAAGCCCCTTTGCTTGCAGACTTAACTGGCGAGGATTATCCGTTTGATGTTGATTGAGCCACTGTTGCATTTGCGGATCAGCAAAGTGAGTAGAATATCCTGGTCTAGCACAAACCAATAAATGACATTTGTCTAAAAGTTGCTCCCATCCATACCATGTATTGATGGATAGCAGTGAATCCTGCCCAATAATAAAGGCCAGTGGTTGAGTACTTCCCAACTCTTCACGTAATTCACTTAAAGTTTCAAGAGTATATGAGGGGGTGCTCTTTTGCAGTTCTCGAGTATCAATGGTAAATAAAGGGTTATTTTGAACCGCGAGTTGTACCATCTCCAAACGCTGCATTGGTGAGGCTTGAGGTTGTGGGCGATGGGGCGGAACATGATTAGGTAATAGAATGACTCTTTGTAAGCCGACTTGTTTGGCAAGGGCTTCGACTGGGCGCAAGTGCCCGTAATGAATCGGGTCGAAAGTACCGCCAAATAATGCCTGAGGGCCTTGAGGTTTACAGGTCATACACTTACCTATGTTGAATAAAATGTTCTGCGTCTGTTTTACCGCATAATAGCATGGACAAAGATTGTAGGTCTGACCAAGAGGAATTGGCAAAATCTTGTTTGGTATGAATTTCGGCTTGGGTCAGTAGCATCAATGCTGATTGTAATTGATATAGACTTAAGCGCTGTATTGCCTCCCCTAATAGACCGCGACGGTTTTGCCATACTTTATGTTGGTCAAATAAGGTTTTCAGTGGTGTCGTTGATGATTGACGTTTTAATGTAATCATCAGCATTAACTCGCGCTGAATAGCCCGCAGTAAAATAACAGGTTCGATATCTTCTCGTTCTAGTTGCTCTAAAATGTGCCATGAACGACGTGATTTGCCGGCTAAAACAGCATCTACCCAGTGATATGGTGTGAAGTGTGCAGAATCATTCACGGCACTTTCTACACGCGGATAGGTGAGCTTTCCATCAGGATACAGTAGTGAAAGCCGCTCAAGAGCTTGCGCTAAACCTAATAAATTCCCTTCATAGCAGTAGCACAGTAATTGGTTAGCTTCGGTTTCCAACGTTAAGCGCATTTGGCTTGCACGTTTTGACACCCACTGAGGAAGCCGCTGATATTCAGGGGTTAAACAACTAATATAAACACCATCTTGGCTGATAGCTTTAAACCAAGCGCTGTTCTCTTGAGCTTTAGTTAGTTTATGTCCACGTAAGACTAAAAGTAGGTCTGGATGAAGTAACCCTGCGAGTTGCAGAAGTTTTTCTGCCATCGCAGCATTAGGGCCATTTTCAGGTAAAAATAGAGTAAGCATCTGGCGACTGGCAAATAAACTTAATGCCTGACAAAGGCTAAAAATTTCATCCCAATCGGTATTTTGCTCTAATGAAAACGTAAAATGCTCTTCAAAACCTTGCTGGAGTGCAGCTTGGCGAATAGCATCTTGGCTTTCCTGAATAAGGAGGGGCTCGGAGCCCCAAATGAGATAGCGGCCTCTTAGAGACTCTTGTAACGAAGAGGCCAGCTGTTCAGGATAAATGCGTATCATTGCTGCGCTACAGGCTTCTCAGCAGCTTGCGCTTTAGCTTTTTCAAGCTCAGCACTGTGTACTAGCAGTAACTTGCGCACAATACTGCGTGCCGCTTGTTCTTGCATTTCTTGTTTTACGATTTCGTTTTCCGCATCTTTTGCCAATGCTTCTAACGGGTTATCGAAGAAAGTACGAACAACTTTGGTTTCCAGCGGATAAATTGTGCCATCAGGCATTAAGACTTGCGCCTTCATGACCAACGTCAATTGTTTCTCTGCAGCTTTACCATCTTGATAAATAGAAACGGTGTCAGTACTTTCAGATGAACCGACTATTTTTAAGATAGGCACATCTGCGCGACCAGAATCTAAGATGGTCACGTTATTTAGTCTGAGTTGTTCCCTGACCGCTCGTGTTTGGTAGCTATAAGGTGAACCAGAACTGAGTTGCAGTGTTTTCAATTCTTCCGGAAGCTGGGTTGTTCCTTGAAGACGAAAACCGCAACCTGCGGTGACAAGCACCGACAGGCTGAGGAATAAAGTTATCAGATAGCGCACTTGGGCTCCTTATCAGCCAACAACTAAGTTCAGTAATTTACCTGGAACGTAAATAACCTTGCGGATACTCACGTCTTCAAGGTATTTGGAGACACTAGGTTCTTGAGATGCCATTTCCAATACGAATTCTTGGTTAGCATCAGCAGGAACGGTAATACGTCCACGAACTTTACCGTTAACTTGAACAACGACCAGCTTGGTATCGTCGATCATAGCTTGCTCATCAGCAACTGGCCAGTCAGCAAAATCGATATCGTCTTTATGGCCTAGTGCTTGCCACATTTCGAAACATGCATGCGGAATAATTGGCGATAACATACGCACAATCGCATCCAATGACTCTTGAACTAAAGCACGATCCTGCTCTGTTTCTTGTGGGGCGCGAACTAATTTGTTCATGAACTCCATGATTGCCGCAATTGCAGTATTAAATGCGTAGCGGCGACCAATATCGTCAGTCACTTTAGCGATAGTTTTATGCAGGTCACGACGTAAATCTTTTTGTTCAGTAGTTAATGCGCTGATGTCTAATGGTTGAGTTGCACCTTTTTGTGAATGCTCGTGAACTAAACGCCATACACGACGTACGAAACGGTTAGCACCTTCAACACTAGATTCTTGCCATTCCAGAGTTAATTCTGGTGGCGCAGCGAACATCATAAACAGACGGACGGTATCGGCACCGTATTTTTCCACCATCAACTGAGGATCAATTCCGTTGTTCTTAGATTTAGACATCTTGCTCATACCAGTATAAACCAGTTCATGACCTTCGCTGTCTACGGCTTTAATAATACGATTCTTATCATCACGTTCAACAATCGCATCTGCTGGAGATACCCACACACGATGACCATCACTACCGGTATAATAGAATGCATCCGCTAGCACCATACCTTGGCACAATAAACGTTTAGCTGGCTCATCTGAGGTAACTAACCCAGCATCACGCATTAATTTGTGGAAGAAACGGAAGTACATTAAGTGCATGATGGCATGTTCAATACCACCAATGTATTGATCAACTGGCAGCCAGTAATTTGCGGCTTCCGGATCTAACATGCCATCATCATATTGCGGGCAAGTATAGCGCGCGTAGTACCATGATGATTCCATGAAAGTATCGAAAGTGTCAGTTTCACGCAGCGCTGGCTGACCATTGATAGTGGTTTTTGCCCACTCTGGATCTGCTTTTATTGGGCTGGTGATGCCGTTCATGGTGACATCTTCCGGTAAAATAACCGGTAATTGGTCTTCTGGAATTGGAACTACAGTACCGTCTTCTAAGGTCGCCATTGGAATTGGTGCACCCCAGTAACGTTGACGGGAAACACCCCAGTCACGTAAACGATAGTTGACTTTACGTTGACCTGCGCCGATAGAAACCAGCTTGTCAGCGATCGCATTGAAACCTTCATCATTGCTTAAGCCTGTGAATTCGCCCGAATTGATCAGCGCGTTTTTCTCAGTCATTGCTTCTTGCGATAAATCTGGAGTATTGCCTTCAGCATCGCCAATAACAGCTTTAATTGGCAGGTTATATTTATGTGCAAATTCCCAGTCACGTTGGTCATGAGCCGGAACTGCCATAACAGCACCTGTACCGTATTCCATCAAGACAAAGTTAGCGACCCAAATTGGCAGCTTCTCTTGTGTCAATGGATGGATAACATACAGACCTGTTGCAACGCCTTTTTTCTCCATGGTTGCCATATCAGCTTCCGCTGTTTTGGTATTACGGCACTCATCGATAAAATCGGCTAATTCAGGATTATTTTTTGCTGCTTGTTGCGCTAAAGGATGACCCGCAGCAACTGCAACGTAAGTTGCGCCCATAAAGGTGTCAGGACGGGTAGTGTAGACGGTTAATTTATCGTCACGCTCAGCAACATCAAATGTAATTTCCACACCCTCTGAGCGCCCAATCCAGTTACGTTGCATGGTTTTAACTTGCTCTGGCCAATCTTCCAGTTTATCCAAGTCATTCAGCAGCTCTTCTGCATAATCAGTGATTTTAATAAACCATTGAGGGATTTCTTTGCGTTCTACTGGGGTATCACAGCGCCAGCAGCAGCCATCAATGACTTGTTCGTTCGCGAGAACCGTTAAGTCATGTGGGCACCAGTTAACCGCTGAGGTTTTTTTATAAACTAAACCTTTTTCATACAATTTAGTGAAGAACCACTGCTCCCAACGGTAATATTCAGGGGTACAGGTAGTGACTTCACGGTTCCAGTCGTAACCAAAGCCCAGCATTTTCAGCTGACCTTTCATGTAATCAATATTGGCATACGTCCAAGGTGCAGGTGCAGTATTGTTTTTTACCGCAGCGCCTTCAGCAGGCAGACCAAATGCATCCCAACCAATTGGTTGAAGAACGTTTTTACCCAACATACGTTGATAACGGGAGATTACGTCACCAATGGTGTAGTTACGTACGTGGCCCATGTGTAGTCGTCCAGAAGGGTAAGGTAGCATGGACAGGCAGTAGTATTTCTCTTTGCTGTTGTCTTCAGTCACTTTGAAAGTTTGTTTTTCATCCCAGTGACGCTGTACTTTAGATTCTATATCTTCTGGACGATATTGTTCTTGCATGGCACCGATAATCCTATGGTGAATAGTGGCTACATTCAATGAGTAGCAGGTTAATGTCTTTTTCTATAAAGCGGAACCGCATAGCATAGCGGATCACACCCAGTAACAACAATGCTCAAAGCCGTTGTGTCTGTAAAAAACGATGAATCGTTGATTAGATGAATTTACAGGGACTTGGTCTTGCTGTTCGTCTTGTTTGTCATATTTTGTGCTACAAAATTGATGGCATTATAAATATATCGCCAAGGAGCCGCACAAAATAGTTAGCGTTCGCCTATCATAATTCAATTTACTACCTAAAACTTGAACTATTTAAGAGGGAAATTGCATTATTCAATATTTTATTTGAACTTAGAACACGTTAGAGAATTTTTTGAGAGATTTCAAGTGCAGATAAGGTTATCCATCATGAAAAAGGAGCGGGGATGAGTATCAATAAGAAAATGTTGCAAAAAGCCCAATTGGGCTTTCTGCAACATAGTTGATAATTAATGCAGGATTTTTGCTAAGAAATCTTTAGCGCGATCAGATTTAGGATTGGCAAAGAAGTCTTCTTTCTTAGTGTCTTCAATAATTTTTCCTTCATCCATAAAAATAACGCGGTTGGCTACTTTTTTAGCAAATCCCATTTCATGGGTCACTACCATCATAGTCATTCCTTCGTTTGCCAGTTCGACCATGACATCCAGAACTTCGTTGATCATTTCTGGGTCAAGGGCTGAAGTGGGTTCATCGAATAACATCGCGATGGGATCCATACACAGTGCGCGAGCAATCGCCACACGCTGTTGCTGCCCACCCGATAATTGCGCTGGGAACTTATTTGCATGATTAGATAACCCGACACGTTCCAGTAATTTTACGGCTTTTTCCTCGGCAGCTTTTTTGCCACGGTTTAAGACTTTAACTTGGGCTAACGTTAAATTTTCTAGAATCGAAAGATGAGGAAAGAGTTCAAAATGCTGGAATACCATGCCGACTTTTGAGCGCAGTTTGGCAAGGTCAGTTTTTTTATTATTGACTTGGATATCGTTAACAAAAATTTCACCCTGTTGAATCGGCTCCAACCCATTGACTGTTTTTATTAACGTGGATTTACCAGAACCAGAAGGCCCGCACACAACCACAACTTCGCCTTTTTTGACTTCAGTTGTGCAATCGGTGAGCACCTGAAATTGGCCATACCATTTAGAGACATTTTTCAGGGTAATCATGAGACAGTCCTTTTCTTAAGATAATTCACTAACATTGAAGCGCCGAAACTGAAAATAAAGTAGATGAGTCCGGCAAAGAGTATCATTTCAACTTGTGTACCGTCACGTTCACCAATGTTGGTGGCTGTTCTGAAGAAGTCAGTTAACCCCAGAACATACACTAAAGAGGTATCTTGGAATAGCACAATACCTTGGGTGAGTAATAACGGAACCATGGCTTTAAAGGCTTGCGGTAAGACAATCAGGCGCATGGTTTGCATCTGTGTCATCCCTAATGCAAGAGAGGCATTTGCCTGACCTCTAGAGATACTTTGGATCCCTGCACGGATTATTTCCGAATAGTAAGCCGCTTCAAAAAGGCAAAAGGCTACCACTGCGGATATCAAACGAATATCATTTTTGGGTGATAAACCTAGAATATTTTGTAATAAGTTAGGCACAACTAAGTAGAACCAAAATAACACCATCACCAGCGGAACGGAGCGAAACATATTTACATAGAATGCAGCAAACCAACGCAGCAGTTTAATATTCGACAAACGCATCATTGCGAGAGCCGTTCCCCAGACAATTCCCACAACAATTGCTGCCGCAGTAATTTTGGCGGTGATAATAAATCCGTCTACCAAGAATGGGATACTTGGTGCGATAGAACTCCAATCAAATTGATAAGCCATCTTATCGCCCTCCTAATGTGCCAGGTAAGCGAACTTTACGTTCAAGCAAGCTCATCAGTAACATGATGATTAAGTTAATACCGACATAAGCTAAAGTAATCGCCGTGAATGATTCCCATGCATGAGCAGAATAATCCAACAACTTGCCAGCTTGTGCCGCCATGTCGACGAGCCCAATGGTGGATGCAATGGCAGAGTTTTTGACTAAATTCAGCATTTCCGATGTCATTGGCGGTAGGATCACGCGGTAAGCATTCGGTAGCAGAACGTAGCGATACGTTTGCGGTAGCGTTAGTCCCATAGCTAATGCGGCACTTTTCTGGCCTCTAGGTAAGGATTGAATAGCTGCACGAACCTGTTCGGTCATCCGCGCGGCAGTAAACAAACCAAGGCATAACATAGAAGAGATAAAAAACTGGTAGTTAGGATCTAGTTCCATCTTGAACCAGTCACCAATTGATTGAGGAAGTAGTTCAGGGATCACTAAGTACCACGTGAAGAACTGCACAATCAGTGGAACATTACGAAATAGTTCAACGTAAGCCGTACCTATAAACGCTAAAAAGCGATTAGGAACGGTGCGTAAAATACCGAAAAATGAGCCAACGAGAAAAGCGATGATCCATGCGCAGATAGAAAGCGTGACGGTAACTTCTAAGCCAGATATTAACCAACCTAAATAGGTGGTATTCCCAAATGGGGCATTCTCAAGGAATATCCCCCAATTCCAATTAATCGACATAATATGACTTCCTGTGGGCAATTTGATTGTCCCGAATACTGAGGATCAGAGAAAGCAAGGCGGGAACGACCGCCTTGCGATTCTGACTTCAGTAATACCCTGTTTGTCTTTTTTATTAGTTTAATGCTTTATCATTTGGTGATTTGTATAGCGCTTTCATTTCATCAGATAACGTAAAGTTCAAGTTTAGGTTCTTTGGTGGGATAGGTTGGTTGAACCAACGATTGAAGGATTTCTCTGCTGTACCCGATTTTTGTGCCGTAGAGATAGTTTCATCAATCAATGCTTTGAACTGAGGGTCATCTTTACGCAACATGCAGCCATATGCTTCTTGGGTTTGTGGTTTACCCACGATTTCCCAGATAGCTGGTTGTTTAGCTTTAGCGCGCTCACCTGCGAGTAATGCGTCATCCATCATAAAGGCAACTGCACGACCGGATTCCAGAGTACGGAAAGAATCACCGTGGTCTTTTGCACTGATAATGCGCATTTTCATATTTTTCTGATCATTTAACTGATTCAGGATAATTTCAGAGGTAGTCCCCGAAGTCACCACAACATTTTTCCCAGCTAAATCAGCAAAGTCTTTAATGCCAGCATCTTTCTTAGCCAGTAAGCGAGTCCCTACAACGAAAATAGTATTAGAGAAAGCCGCTTGTTTTTGTCTTTCTAAATTATTAGTTGTAGAGCCACATTCAAAATCGAATGTTCCGTTTTGCAGTAGTGGAATACGGTTTTGTGATGTAATAGGAATTAATTTTACCTGTAGGTCAGGCATATTGAGTTTCTTTTTCACTGCATCAACGATTTGGTTGGAATAATCCTGCGAGTAACCGACAACTTTCTGACTATTATCATAATAAGAAAAAGGCACAGAGGAT
Organism: Providencia sp. PROV210; assembly: GCF_028479445.1. NCBI lineage: Bacteria > Pseudomonadati > Pseudomonadota > Gammaproteobacteria > Enterobacterales > Morganellaceae > Providencia > Providencia sp. PROV210. The sequence goes on along the minus strand of NZ_JAMPNQ010000019.1, from coordinate 64,100 downwards.
TCACGATGACCAACAACGATCACGCCATTATCTTTGATTTTTTTCAGAGTACCGTTTAATTCTTCTGCTTGAACTGCACAGGTCGCACCCAAAAGCATCATTGTTAAAACAAGCTTGCTCATACGCATAATTACAGCTCCTTTAGAACATCGGTGTAAATCCGCCATATTTCGGGTGATTGCGCATGCCTTTCACGTGACACATTACTCGAATTATTTTGGTTTTGTGGTGTTGTGTTTGCAGATGTATCGTGAGGTTTGGATAAACACCAGATCATCAGCTGTATGTTTTATTATTGTTAAAAAGTAATTAAAAATTATGAGTTTTGAAAACGAAATGTTTTAAATTCGGGAGCTATCTCGCATATTATTTAGGCAGTTGTGAGCCGTAGCACTAATATGGTGAAAAATTGCCTAAATTTGATAATCGCGCACTGAAAGAGTGCAAAACAGTTCCGTATTTCATTCTTCAAAAATAGAGTTGCAAGTTTTATGCCGCTTTTTATAGATAAAGGGAAAATTGCAGTGATTTTTCCGAATTTACGTATTTGTAAAGTTAAATGTAGCCTCTTGAATAGAATATTTTGCTGTGTAGTATGTAACCTCTATTTAACTTATTATTAGCTAATTATTGCGATTTCAGGACGATAAGCAGATACGCACATGAGCAGACCTTTAAAATTGGGTAATGGATTAGTGCTACTCGCCTGTCTGATGGTTTTACTTTGTATGAATCAAAGAGCCGTCGGAGAGCGTCTGTTCGCAACATTTTTAGTGCCTCACTCACTGAACACAGCTAGCTTCAATGCACCGGATGTCCTGATTGATTCAAATCAGATGGACTCTAAAGAAGTGAAACTTTCAACGTGTGAGTTAAGTTCAAAATCGTTGATCACCATAGTTCCCTCAGTGATTGAACCTTTCTTTTTTGTATTTCTTTCTTTAGCTGCATTCGCTATCTTTTGCACTAGACTATTTATATATAGAGCAAACAGTGAAGAGATACATGCCCCACCAAGTGTTAGGCGTCACCTACAATTCTGCAATCTTCGGGATTAGAAAGCCGCGGCGTATTGTTCGTTGCTGTCATTTATTCTGGAGGATTCATGCGTTTCTTTATTAACTGGTTATTTGTTCTATTCGCTCTATTTTCAAGCAGCTTACAGGCTGCGGATACTGGCTGGCTGCAACCCGCAAACACGGGATGGATGCCAAACAATACCCCTAATCATGTTCAAGTTCGTTTGCTCAGTTCTGCACAAGAAGAGGGCAAAATCGATATTTTACTCGACGTAAAACTCGAGGAAGGATGGAAGACTTACTGGCGTTCACCAGGGGAAGGGGGCGTTGCGCCTGAAATTACTTGGACCTCTCCGGTAAAAACTACGGATTGGTTGTGGCCTACTCCGGGGCGTTTTGATGTCGCAGGGGTATCAACTCAAGGCTATATGGGGGATGTTATTTTCCCTATTACGGTAACCAGCAGTGAAAAACTGGATAAGTTATCGGGAACCTTGACCTTATCGACGTGCAGTAATATCTGCATTTTAACGGATTATCCTTTTGAACTGGATTTAACTGAGCCTGCACCTGCTGATTTTAATTGGGCATTTAACCAAGCAAAAGGTAGTGTGCCAGCAACCAATGGCTTGATTGAGCAATCGAAAACCAGCTTCTCTGGAAAACAGTTGATTGTTGAGCTGCAAAAAGTTGCGGGTAATGAGTGGATAGCGCCCAATATTTTCACCGATATTGTCGATGGGGCCACATTAGGTGTACCCACCATTAAATCGTCGGGTGATAAGTTAACTGCAACTATTGATGTTAGCGATGATTGGGGAGGGGAGTCTCCTAATTTAGTTGGGAAAACCGTCTCCTTTGTGGTCACTGATGGAGAGTTATCTCAACAAGTTAGTGCAGATGTAGTGCCATTTACAGGGTCACAGTTTATTAGTGAATCTAATCAACCTATTGATTTATGGCAAATTCTACTCTTTGCTCTCCTTGGTGGATTGATTCTCAATTTGATGCCGTGCGTCTTGCCGGTTCTGGCGATGAAATTAGGCTCTGTCCTATTGGTTCCTCAAGGGGAACAAAATACCATTCGCCGTCAGTTCCTACTTTCGTCATCCGGTATTTTGGTCTCTTTTTGGTTGCTCGCATTGTTAATTACATTATTGCGAGTTGGTCAACAAGCGGTAGGCTGGGGTATTCAGTTCCAAAGTCCTTGGTTTATTGGATTTATGGTTATTGTCACCGCCTTATTTACTGCCAATTTATTCGGTTTGTTCGAAATTAGTTTAGGAAGTAAAACCAATACCCGTCTAGCAACCGCTGGTGGGCATGGGAACAGTGGTCATTTTTGGCAAGGGGTTTTTGCAACATTGTTAGCAACTCCATGCTCCGCACCATTTTTGGGAACAGCGGTCGCCTTTGCATTGGCGGCACCGATGGAACAACTCTGGCTCATTTTCACCGCGTTAGGTATTGGAATGAGTTTGCCATGGCTACTCATAGCCGCTTTCCCTGTGATTGCTAAATTACTTCCGAAACCGGGAACATGGATGCTGAAACTGAGAGCCATTCTTGGGCTGATGATGTTGGTATCCTGTTTATGGTTGATTAGTCTATTAATTCCCTACTTTGGTGCAACTTACACCATCATTATTGCTGGGGTATTTTTATTATTGCTGGTGCTGTTTATCCTGAAAAATAAAGGAATTCGCGCAGCGATTTTCCCTTTTATCTTATTTTCATTGCTGGGGGCTGCTTTTACTTGGGTAGCGATAGACCAGCAACAGGGAAATCAGACATTAGCTCGTGATCGTGTTCAATGGCAGCCACTCTCTGAAGAGGGGATCGCTCAGGCGTTAGCTGAAAATAAACGCGTATTTATTGATGTGACCGCCGACTGGTGTGTAACGTGTAAAGCTAACAAATATAATGTACTGCTCAGAGATGATGTCCAGCAATTACTTAGCGAACCGGATGTGGTTGCGTTTAGAGGAGATTGGACTAAACCGTCTCCTGAAATATCAGCTTTTTTACAAAAGCGTGGGCAAGTCGCAGTGCCGTTTAACCAAATTTATGGCCCTAATCTGACAGAGGGGAAAATACTGTCAACAATACTTGATCGTGAAGTTTTAATATCAATTATGAATGAGGCCAAAGGAGCCAAAAAATGAAAAAGACCATTCTAGCTGTTTTATTCTCTTCGCTAATGCTTGGAGCAACTGCGAACGCGGCTCCATTAACTGCAGACCAAGAAGCGCAAGTGCGTAAGTTAGTTCGCGATACATTGGTTGAAAACCCTGAAATTCTCGAAGAAGCGATTGTTGCTCTACAAGCCAAGCAAGGTGAGAAGCAGCAAGCTCAGATGAAACAGGTATTAAAAGATCAGCATAATGCTTTATTTAATGATCCAACAAGTCCACGTATTGGCTCGAAAGATGCCAAGCTTGTTTTAGTTAACTTTACTGATTTTAACTGTCCGTACTGCAAACGTTTCGACCCACTGTTAGAAGATATTGTGAAGAAAAATCCAGATGTTGCGGTTGTTATCAAATATCTTCCTTTTAAAGGAGAAACGTCCATGGAGTCATCTCAATTAGCGATGACTTTATGGAAGGAAAATCCAAAAGCGTTCCTTGCGTTGCACCAAAAATTAATGGCAAAACAAGGCATGCTGTCTGATTCAAATATCAAAGAAGCCTTGCAAGCAACGGGAAATGGCAAATTAAAAGCGAGTGATGAGAGCCGTGCGGCTATCCGCAAAAACTTAGAGCTGGCGAATATGCTACAAGTGAACGGAACGCCTGCAACATTGGTGGGCGATGAGATGATCCCTGGGGCTGTTGATGCACAGGAATTTGAGCGGATCGTTAAAGAACAACTCAGTAAGGTAAAATAATCATTCGATGGGGAGACTAAAAAAGTGGACCAAAGAACTTATTGTTTTAGCACTAATTTTATTGGTTGCTTTTACAATAATGGATTTTTGGCGTAAACCACAAAGCTTAGCTCCTGTATTATTGGAGCCACAGACTCTGGCAACAGGAGAAGTGGTTTCTATTGCCGAGCTGAGTGAAAAACAGCCAGTATTAATCTATTTTTGGGCGACATGGTGTGGTGTATGCAATACCACATCCCCCAATGTTTCAGATTTAGCTAAATCTGGTGTTCCTGTCGTGACAGTGGCAATTCGTTCAGGAGATCCTCAGCGATTGCTTACTGGCATGGCAAATAAAGATCTAACCTTTCCTGTTATCAACGATATCAATGGCCAGTTAGCGGGGCTTGTTGGCGTCAGTGCAACTCCCACCTTTATGATAATAGATAAAGGTGAAATGGTGAGTTTTACCGCCGGTTGGACAAGTTATCTCGGGCTGAAAAGCCGTCTATGGCTAGCATCATTTTAGAAATAAAAAATGCCCTTTATCCTTTATATTGAAAAGTTATGAGGGCATTTTTCTTCCACATATTAATTTTCCAAATTACGAACAAATCGATAATCTGCTGACTGGGATTTTAGTCGGTATAAATTAGCTGGGCGACCTCGTTCTTGGCGTTTTTCACCTGTATCAATCAATAAATCCGCTTGCTCTAAACGACGGCGAAATGATTTATTTTGTATTGGTTTACCAATCAAAACTTCGTGAACATGCTGGAGCTCTGCTAAGGTAAAAACTTCAGGTAGGGCAAATCCAGGGACAATCGAATACAATGATTTTTGTTGTAGACGTTCACGGGCTTGTAAATAAAGCTGATAGTGATCAAATGCTAATGGGATACTATCGATTTCATCGATGGTGACCCACTTGACCGAGCTAACGCTTTCGATATGTGCTGCACATGCCTGATGAGCGATAAGTGCGGTATAACAAACAGTGACTGACCATCCTCGTGGATCTCGTTGAGCATTACCTACTGTGCAAAGTTGCTCAATATAAGGCGGGATCACCCCTGTTTTTTCTTTTAATTTTCTATACACCGTTTCTTCAAGCGTTTTATCACTCACTTCATTTATAAACCCACCGGGTAACCCCCATTTTCCTTTTTCTGGATGATTTGCTCGCTCAACGAGCAATACTTTTAGCGTATTTTCATGATAAGTGAATAACACCGTATCAATGCTAAACAGTGGCGATAAAAAATCATGGCGATTATAAGTAGATAAAAATTCTTTTTCAGTCATGGGGTTATTGACCTATTTTCTTTCATTCTCAATGAACAAACTATACGCGAAAAGATCATTATTGTCATTATGACATTTAAGTGTTGACTTGTTTGTGTCATTAAGACAATAATTGCTTAAGGTCATAAGGACAATAACAAGAGAGGTCACTATGTTTAATTTTAAATATTTCAAATCAGATTCATCAACGTTTGTTATTCAGTCTGTAAATGGTGCTGTTCGTAAGCAGGGAAAAGGAATTAGTTTTTGGTATAACGCGGATAAGACATCAATTTCGGCGCTGCCATTAAATGCTCAAGAAGCGCCATTTATTTTTAATTTGCAAACAGCAGATTTTCAAAGTTTACGTATTCAAGGGCAAATTTCTTTTCAGGTGAAGTTTCCTGAAAAGACGGCAAATGTATTGAATTTCAACTTAGCTCATGATGGTAAAAGTTACTTATCTGAGGATCCGTTAAAGCTTACTGATAGGGTCGTCCGTACCGCTCAAACGTTGATTCAGGCTAAAGTACAAACAACGCCACTAAAAGAATCGCTGCTAATGGGGCAAACATTGGTGATGTTAGTGACTCAACAATTGGCAATGCAGTCGTCGATTGAGTCGTTGGGAATTGAAATTTTAGAGGTTTCTATTTCTGGGATTATGCCGTCACCAGAAACTCAAAAAGCCTTAGAAGCGCAGGCCAGAGAGGCTATTTTAAAAGAAGCCGATGATGCGATTTATGCACGGCGAAAATTCTCTGTAGAGCAAGAGAGAACAATAAAAGAGGCAGAATTAGAAACTGATTTATCCGTGCAAGCGAAAGAACAACAAATTGAAGAGGCTCGTCTTGATAATGAGCGAACCCTACTGCGTGAACGTGCTGAAATTGAGCAAGAGGAGCTGGTTTCACAAGTGAGTTTAGAAGCCAAGCGTAATGAATTAGTCGCTCTTAGTGCAGAAAATCAACGAACTCAATCAGATGCCGATGCTTATGCGATTGAATCTAAAATGAAAGCTTATAGCCAATTGCCGGTAGAAAATTTAAAAGCGATGGCGCTTGCGAAGATGAATCCCGAGCAATTGATGGCAATGGCCTTTGAATCCTTGGCTCAAAATGCAGGAAAAATTGGCGAAATTAACTTCTCACCAGATCTTTTTGGTCAACTGATGAAAAAGGGGGCTAAATCATGAGTCAATTCGACGATGCACGATTTGTATTAGTAACACGAAAAACACGGATGCAGGCGTTAATTGAGCGATTTAATACTTGGCCGCAAGCGAAGTTTTATCTTGAACACAATCATGTTGAAGTGAGCGATTACTTACTTGAGCATGATCTTTACCAGAAGCAATTAATTCAGGCTGAAGGGATATTAAAGAAAATGGGGCGCTTCCAATTACTCGAAAGACAATTATTGCCCAGTTATCAATTTTCATCGCGGGATATTATTGTGGTGATTGGGCAGGATGGCTTAGTAGCTAACACACTGAAATATTTAAATGGTCAGCCAGTCATTGCTATTAATCCAGATCCCTCTCGATGGGATGGCAAATTACTGCCGTTTGAAATCGGGCAATTATCGGAAGTAGTGACGAGAACATTAAATGGCAAGATAGTCTCTAAATCGGTGATTTTTGCTGAAGCGAAAACCAATGATGGGCAGACAATATTAGCTGTAAATGATTTATTTATCGGTCCCAAAAGTCATACTTCTGCCCGTTATTTGGTGAAATGGCAAGGACAGCAAGAATACCAATCTTCATCTGGGATTATTGTTTCTACAGGGTTGGGATCAACGGGGTGGTTCCAGTCTATTTTGGCGGGAGCTCAAGCAATAGCAGGCACTCACTCCCATCCACTGTCTCAAGGATTTGGTTGGGGAGAAAAGCGCCTACAGTTCAGTGTTCGAGAACCTTTTTTGAGTAAAACTACGGGAACTGAATTGGTGTTTGGCTCCATTGATTTGAGTCATCCATTACTACTTGAATCATTGATGCCTGAAAATGGGATTATTTTTTCAGATGGTATAGAGGATGACTATTTAGACTTTAATGCAGGATGCATCGTTTCTATTGGGATTGCGAATGTACAGGGGCAACTAGTTGGTTAATATAAAAAATCCCCAATAGAATATTGAATCTATTGGGGATTACTAATTCGCATTATACGATATTACTGATGCTTTTGACGTCGACTGAAGATAAAGCCCATCACACCGAATACCACAACAGTTCCCCACATTGGCCAATTACTCCAGCGAGCATAAGGTGTTAAGCCCGTAGTTGGAGTGACTTGTGTTGCAAGAACCGCAGTTTGAAACTGAGGAAGCATATCTTGGATTGTGCCATCTGCATTAATTACCGCAGTGACGCCGTTATTGGTTGAACGCAATAATGGACGACCTAATTCAAGAGAACGCATTCTTGCCATTTGGAAATGCTGCCAAGGACCAATAGACTCTCCAAACCATGCATCATTGGAGATTGTCAGCAAGTAGTCACTATCTGGCTTGAAGTTATCTCGAACTTGCGTGCCCAAAATAATTTCATAGCAAATTGTTGCTGTCAGATGGATATTACCTAAAGCGAGTTGGGCTTGTTGGTAATCACCACGACTAAAACCAGACATTGGCAGATTAAAGAATGGCGCCAGTGGTCTGAGTAAGTCTTCTAGAGGCACAAATTCACCAAATGGAACTAAATGATGTTTGTTATAACGATTCTTGGATGGGTATAAATACGGTTTTTTCTCATCACCCAGCACAATAATCGAGTTATAAAACTCAAGGTGACCATCTCCTGGTTTTGCATCAACAATCCCGGTGATTAACCGTGTCTTGGTCTCAGCAAGTAATGTATCCAGCGCTTTTAACCATGCTTGGTTTTCTAATTCCACCGACGGGACGGCAGACTCTGGCCAGATAATCATATCGGCTTTGCCAATATAGGGGCTGGACAGTTTTACATACAAGTCTTTGGTGTGCTGTAAGAATCCGGCTTCCCACTTCATTGCTTGGGGAATATTGCCCTGTACTAAAGCCACCTCCATTTTTTTATCATCTAATGGGGTAAACCATTGGAGATTTTTTGCCAGCAGTGGGGCAAATAATAAAATGGCGGCGCAGGCGACAGCCATTAAGCTGCGACGGACTAAGGCGAAAACAAGTAAGCCGCTAATACAAAATAGCAGCAAAGTGATCATTTCCACACCGAATATAGGGGCTAATGACTTCATCGGGCCATCAATTTGGCTATAGCCGAATTGTAGCCATGGGAAGCCAGTGAGTACCCATCCACGTAGAAATTCAGTGAATTGCCATAATGCTGGTGCAACAAAGGCTAAGCGCCAGAGTGTCGCATTGGGTGTGAGCTTAGCGAGTAATGCGCCAAATAATCCCGGATATAGCGAGAGATAGGCAGCGAGCAGGATAACGATAAAGACGTTAACCGCATCTGGCATTCCACCGAAATCAGCAATACTCACATAGACCCAATTAACCCCACTACCAAATAAACCGAACCCCCAAGCAAAGGCGATGGCAAAAGATTGCTTAGCTGTACGATTAAGGGTGAGTAGTTGAAGAAATAAGATTGAGAGTAATGCGGCAGGCCAAAGATCAAAAGGCGAAAAAGCCAGCGTACCACTGGCTCCGAATAGTAAAGCCAGCAGTAATCGAGACCACTGGCTTTGAGTCATTGATGTTAAGTTCATTAACTCTGTTCTTTATCCAAAGTAGGAACCGGTGCATCGTCTGGAATTTTAACTTGTAGCAGTATAATTCGACGGCTATCGGCCATTGAAACTTTAAATTGGTAATTATCGATAGTGATGGTTTCGCCTCGAGAAGGCAAGTGCCCAAAAGCTTGCATCACTAAACCACCCACAGTATCCACTTCTTCATCACTAAAATGGGTACCAAATGCGTCATTGAAGTCTTCAATTTGGGTTAATGCGCGGACGGAATAAGAGTGAAGACTCAATTGACGAATATCAACATCATCTTGGTCATCATACTCATCTTCAATCTCACCCACAATCAACTCTAAGATATCTTCAATGGTCACAAGACCAGACACTCCACCAAACTCATCAATGACGATGGCCATGTGGTAGCGCTGGGAACGGAATTCTTTGAGTAAGCGGTCTACTCGTTTACTTTCAGGAACAACAACGGCTTGGCGTAACACTTTATCAATACTAAACGGTTCTGCGTCAGTACGCATAAATGGCAGCAAGTCTTTTGCCATTAATAACCCTTCAATATGGTCTTTATCTTCGCTGATAACAGGGAAGCGAGAGTGGGCTGAGTCGATAATGACATCAAGGCACTCATCAAGAGTTTGGTTACGTTTTAAGGTAACAATTTGAGAGCGAGGGATCATGATGTCGCGCACCCGCTGATCTGCGATATCCATAACGCCTTCCAGCATTTCACGGGTATCGGGGTCAATCAAATCGTTCTGTTCAGAGTCACGAATTAATTCGACCAAATCATCACGGTTTTTTGGCTCACCATGGAAAAGTTGATTTAAGAGGGAAAAAAAACCTTTCTTAGGTCCAGGGTTATCACTACTCGAAGAGTTATCGTCGCTCATGGCGTTTAATTTATTATTCCTCAGTTAATTAAAAAATATCGCTAACCCATATTACTAGGGTAGTTAATTGTTAGCTTAAAACATTTTATTTAGCTATACAATTTATGAGTTAGCGTTGGAAAACTACACTTTCTGTCAAAAAATTATAGAGATCTCACTCTTTTTCCGCAAGATAGGGATCCGCATAGCCCATCTCAGCGAGGATCTCGGTTTCTAACCCTTCCATTTCTTCGGCTTCATCATCTTCAATATGATCATAACCCAGTAAATGTAGGCAACCATGTACCACCATATGCGCCCAATGTTCTTCTTCACTTTTTTGCTGTTCAGTAGCTTCTTTTTCAACCACTTGGCGGCAAATAATCAGGTCACCTAAGAGTGGTAATTCAATCTCTGGTGGCGCTTCAAAAGGGAAAGAGAGCACATTTGTTGGCTTGTCTTTACCGCGGTAAGTCAAATTTAAATCATGGCTTTCGGCTTCGTCAACAATACGAATAGTGACTTCACTTTCAGCTTGAAATTTAGGTAATACGGCATTGACCCAGCGCTGGAACATTGCTTCAGAAGGTAAACCTTCGATATTTTCACTAGCAATCTGTAAATCGAGAATGACGTCACTCATTTAGTGGTTTTCCTGCTTTTCAAGCTCGCGTTGTTGCTCTTTTTCTTCTTTTAACTGTTGGCGACGTTTGCTGTCTTGCTCTTCCCATGCTTCATAAGCCATGACGACTTTTGCAACGACAGGATGGCGAACCACGTCTTCACTGTGAAAGAAATTAAAGCTTAAATCATCCACATTGGAAAGCACTTCAATGGCATGTCTTAAGCCTGATTTACTGCCTCTTGGTAAATCCACTTGGGTAATATCCCCAGTGACAACCGCTTTTGAATTAAAGCCGATGCGCGTCAAAAACATTTTCATCTGTTCGATGGTGGTGTTTTGGCTCTCATCCAAAATAATAAAAGCATCATTAAGCGTACGACCACGCATATAAGCCAGTGGCGCCACTTCAATGACGTTACGTTCGATCAGTTTTTCGACTTTTTCGAAACCTAACATTTCAAATAGAGCGTCATACAACGGGCGTAAATAGGGGTCGACTTTTTGGCTTAAATCACCCGGTAAGAATCCCAATTTTTCGCCCGCCTCAACCGCAGGGCGGGTAAGGAGAATTCGTCGCACTTCTTGACGTTCTAAAGCATCTACCGCCGCAGCAACCGCTAAGTACGTTTTCCCTGTACCCGCAGGCCCAATCCCAAATGTAATATCATGATCTAAGATATTGGCGATATATTGCGCCTGATTTGGGGTACGAGGCTTGATCACGCCACGCTTGGTTTTGATATTCACTGCTTTACCATAATCAGGTACGCTTTCTGCGGATTGTTCAAGCACTCGGCTATCGACAATGGCAAGGTGAATATTTTCTGGGTCAATATCAGGGATTACGCCACGAATTGGTGCGGTATCCACATACAACTGACGCAAAATTTTACTGGCAGCTTGGATATTAAGCGCTTTACCCGAGAGTTTAAAACGGTTATCACGGCGATTAATTTCAACGCCGAGACGACGCTCTAACTGCTTAATATTGTCGTCAAATGGCCCGCAAAGGCTCATCAAACGTTGATTATCTGCGGGCTCTAAAAAAATTTCTTGTGTGGCAATTTGCACAGGTTTGTTATCGGTCACTGAGTATCCTATCTTTAGGGTTGGAAATTACCAACACCAAGTTCATCTTCTTTACGAGTACGGGCAATTACAGATTCTGGGGATTCGTGAACACGCAGATCCATTTGATCTTCCGTACGAATCACTTTGCCGCGTAAAGAGTTAGTATAAACATCGACGATTTCGACATCGACAAACTTACCGATCATATCTGGGGTGCCTTCAAAGTTCACCACTCGGTTATTTTCGGTTCGGCCTGAAAGCTCCATCACATTTTTACGTGAAGTACCTTCCACTAAAATACGTTGCACTGTACCCAGCATGGCACGGCTGAAGCTCATTGCTTGCTGATTAATGCGTTGTTGCAGCAGATACAGGCGCTGTTTTTTCTCATCTTCAGTCACGTCATCCGGTAAATCTGCCGCTGGCGTACCAGGGCGTGCTGAATAGACAAAGCTGTAGCTCATATCAAAATTCACGTCGGCAATGAGCTTCATGGTTTTTTCGAAGTCTTCTGTTGTTTCCCCCGGGAAACCGACAATAAAGTCAGAGCTAATTAAGATCCCCGGACGTGCTTCACGTAATTTACGGATAATGGCTTTGTACTCTAATGCCGTATGAGCACGTTTCATCATGGTCAGAATACGGTCTGAACCACTTTGAACCGGTAGGTGTAAGAAGCTCACTAATTCCGGAGTGTCGCGATAGACCTCGATAATGTCATCAGTAAATTCAATCGGGTGGCTGGTGGTGAAGCGTACGCGATCGATACCATCGATAGAGGCGACTAAGCGCAACAATTCTGCAAATGAACAGATTTCACCATCAAAGGTTGCACCACGATAGGCGTTAACATTTTGGCCAAGTAAGTTCACTTCACGCACACCTTGGGCAGCCAGTTGGGCGATTTCAAATAAAATATCGTCACAAGGGCGGCTAACTTCTTCTCCTCGGGTATAAGGAACGACACAGAATGTGCAATATTTATTGCAGCCTTCCATAATAGAAACGAATGCCGTTGGGCCTTCTGCACGAGGTTCAGGAAGATTGTCAAATTTCTCAATTTCAGGGAAGCTGATATCAATAATTGGGCTACGATTACCTTGAATTTGGTTAATCATTTCAGGTAAGCGATGCAATGTTTGTGGTCCAAAAACAATATCCACACAAGGAGCACGCTGGCGAATAAAATCACCTTCCTGAGATGCGACGCAACCGCCAACACCAATGATGATGTCAGGTTTTTTATCTTTGAAAAATTTCCAACGACCCAGCTGATGGAATACCTTCTCTTGGGCTTTTTCGCGGATAGAACACGTGTTTAATAACAACAGATCTGCTTCTTCAGCAATGTCAGTCAGTTGATAGCCGTGGGTGCTTTCTAATAAAGAGACCATTTTAGATGAATCGTATTCGTTCATCTGGCAGCCCCAAGTTTTCATATATAACTTTTTATTTGTCGACATGTCGTATATCCGGTGTTTTCGAAGAGCTTAATTATGGACTTCGAAACGCGTTGTAAATCCAAAGTCCTACCCTATATTGTTGGTGATTTAACCACATTTTGATTAAGAACAGCGTTCTCTGATGGATTAAATGCAAAAATCACTCAGTAATAACATGCTAAAATAATATCATCACCAAATGCTTAAGGGCAGGCTATTTGCCTATTGTTTTAAAGATTGATGAGTATTGTATTCATTTGAGGCATCAGTGACCAGAGCTCAAGCGCAGATATTGCCTGCGGGGGTGAGAAAATTTCGGTATACTAAACAAATCAAATAGTTAATAGCAGCCACTATGATGAATAAACTAACAGAATTTTATGATGTTGTCGTTGTCGGCGCAGGTATGACAGGTGCAGCTGCGGCATTAGGATTCGCCCAAGAAGGGATGAAAGTGGCTTTGCTCGAAAAAGCCCAGCCTGTAGAGTTTGACTCCAAAACAGCTCCCGATGTGCGAATTTCTGCAATCAGTAGTGCTTCAGTTGAATTACTGAAGCAATTAGGTGCATGGAAACATGTGGAAGCCATGCGCAGTGCACCTTATCGCGAATTAGAAACGTGGGAAGATCCGGGTAGCAATGTCATCTTTGATGCCAAAAGTTTAGGCTTGCCTGAGTTGGGTTTTATGGTAGAAAACCGTGTTTTGCAACTTGCATTATGGCGAGAGTGTGAACAATACAGCAATCTCGACTTAGTTTGCCCAGCCTCGTTAATTAATTTATCTCAGCCACAAGGCCAAAAATTGTGGATGGTTGAGCTGGATGATGGGCGCATTCTTAACACGAAATTAGTGGTTGGCGCTGATGGCGCAAATTCCCAAGTGCGTAAAATGGCGGGTATTGGTAGTCGTGGTTGGCAGTATCGCCAGTCGTGCATGCTGATTACCATCCAAACAAATGAGCCGCAACAAGATCGTACATGGCAAAAATTTTACCCCTCTGGACCTCGGGCATTTTTACCGCTGTATGATAATTGGGCTTCGTTAGTATGGTATGACAGCCCTGCCAAAATTCGTCGTCTTCAAAGTATGTCGATGGAGCAGCTCACGGGGGCAATTACTGAAGCATTTCCAGAGCGTCTCGGCGAGGTAAATGCCGTTGCCTCTGGGGCATTTCCATTAACGCGTCACCATGCTAGCCGTTATGTGATGGACGGGTTGGTACTGATTGGTGACGCTGCGCATACGATCAACCCATTAGCGGGGCAGGGTGTTAACCTTGGCTATCGCGATGTGGATGTTTTACTGAACGTGATCTACCAAGCTCGAGAGTGCATTGAAGCTTGGGAATCTCTGGATGTACTCAAGCGTTATCAATGCCGTCGCTTACCTGATAACCTTGCAATGCAAGCTGGTATGGATGTGTTTTATATGGCATTCAGTGAAAATTTACCGGGTTTGAAAATGCTGCGAAACTTGGGCTTGATGACAGCCCAACGCGCCGGAGAAGCAAAAAAATTGGCACTGAAATATGCGCTGGGGCTGTAGAGTAAAGTATTAATTCGATTTAAATAAAACAAGCCGCAATAGCGGCTTGTTTTATTAGATGGTAGGCAAATTATTGTTTGTTCGCGACATCTATAGAAGCTGTTGGTTGAACAGCAACATCTTCTTCAGTGATGATTGAATCTAATGACTCACTTTTAGTTGAGAATGCGTGAGCCAGCTTTTCTGTATCTAACTCTTTTTCCCAGCGAGCGACAACGATACAGGCACAAGCGTTACCGACTAAGTTAGTCAGAGCACGGCACTCAGACATAAAGCGGTCGATACCCAGAATTAGAGCCATACCTGCAACAGGCACACTTGGAACAACCATTAACGTTGCGGCTAAGGTAATGAAACCTGCACCAGTTACACCCGCGGCACCTTTAGAACTGATCATTGCGACTAACAGAAGAGAAACTTGCTCCCAAATAGTCAGGTCAATATTGGTCGCTTGAGCAATAAACAGTGCTGCCATGGTCATATAGATGTTAGTACCATCGAGGTTAAATGAATAACCCGTTGGAATAACTAAACCTACCACCGATTTTTCACAGCCGGCGTGTTCCATTTTTCTCATTAAGCTGGGTAGTGCCGCTTCAGAAGAAGAGGTTCCTAAAACCAACCATAATTCATCTTTGATATATTTGATTAAAGCAATGATGGAGAAGCCGTTGTATTTAGCTACGGCACCTAGAACAACCAGTACAAATAATAATGATGTGATGTAGAACGTCATAATCAGCATCATTAAGTTACCAATCGACGAAATACCATATTTACCAATGGTAAATGCCATTGCACCGAATGCGCCGATAGGTGCCAGTTTCATCAACATAGCAACCATTTTGAAGACTGGCTCAGAGAAGTTTTGCAGCAGTCTAACAATCGGTTCACCGTGCTTACCAGTTGATGCCAATGCCAAACCAAAAATAATAGAGATAAATAATACTTGCAGAATGTTTCCGTTTACCAGAGGGCTAATCACGGTATCTGGAATGATATTCATAAAGAAGCCAACGATGGACGACTCGTGAGCTTTCTCTACGTAGCCAGCAACTTTTGAATTATCTAAAGTTGCAGGGTCAATATTTAATCCAGCGCCTGGCTGAATGACGTTACCGACGATTAAGCCAATAATAAGCGCAACGGTTGAGAAGGTAATAAAGTACAGCATGGCTTTACCCGCCACGCTTCCTACCGTTCTCATGTTTGTCATTCCCGCAATTCCCGTAACAACAGTCAGGAAAATGACAGGTGCAATAATCATTTTAACGATTTTGATAAATGCATCACCCAGCGGTTTTAACGACTCTCCGATATCTGGGAAAAAATGTCCAAGGGCGATACCTAAAGTGATGGCGACGATAACCTGCACATATAAAATTTTATATAGTGGTTCTTTTATTATGTTTCGCATAAATTTTCTCTGTAAAAATGTTGTGTTAGAGCAATTATAATTATTGGTTTTTACAACTGAGTTTGGTTGTTGATTGGAAAGTCGGACTGATAATTTAAGACGGGATGGGGGCTCACGTATTACTAATCTAATCTAACTACAATTCGTCGCAAGGTTATCACTTTCTCAGGTTACAAGAAAATGATGAGTATCACAGATCCGATATAAAAGTTACACAAAAGTAAATGATGTGTATTAAATATTTCAGCAAGAGTTAAATTAAAATTTAAAGATGGGTTAAATCAAAAAACTAGGATTTAATAAATAATCGTAATCTGAGAATTTACTTAGGTAGGGATAAATATTGAAGAAGAGATGGCTGGGGTACCAGGATTCGAACCTGGGGATGCCAGGATCAAAACCTGGTGCCTTACCGCTTGGCGATACCCCAACAAAAAAAGAAATGGTGGCTATGACGGGATTCGAACCTGTGACCCCAACATTATGAGTGTTGTGCTCTAACCAGCTGAGCTACATAGCCGTTTTAATTTCTTTACTGTGTGATTTTACTGCTTGGAAGGATAATAGATGGCTGGGGTACCAGGATTCGAACCTGGGGATGCCAGGATCAAAACCTGGTGCCTTACCGCTTGGCGATACCCCATCCGAGAATATCTATTATTAATTCTGAGTAACTATTGTCTTTAAGATGGCTGGGGTACCAGGATTCGAACCTGGGGATGCCAGGATCAAAACCTGGTGCCTTACCGCTTGGCGATACCCCAATATCTTAAATTCAATTTTAACCGAGAAGGAAATGGTGCGGGAGACAAGACTTGAACTTGCACACCTTGCGGCGCCAGAACCTAAATCTGGTGCGTCTACCAATTTCGCCACTCCCGCAAAAATATGGTGGCTATGACGGGATTCGAACCTGTGACCCCAACATTATGAGTGTTGTGCTCTAACCAGCTGAGCTACATAGCCATCTTTTTTTGCATTACCTTCATCGGCGTTGCGGGGCGCATTATGCTAATTACAGGCAGTACAGTCAACAGCTTTTTGCACTATTTTTTAGAAAATGCGTTCGTTTGTTTGATGAATAATCATTTTGTCGATAAAGTCAGCAAAAAACAACCCTGAATTTAGAAAAATGACATTTACTTTGATTAGATGACGATAAAACAGTCACGTATCAATAACAAAAAAACGAAAGAAACCATTTCAAGAAAGCCAATAAATTAGTTTTCTAATAACTTCTGTAGTAACTCACCGTTTAACATGGCGCGTTTAGTCAGTGCAAAAGCACCAATTGCTGAATTATGCACCAATTGCGAGGTAACAACGGGTAAGTTTTCACGAAAACCTTTGAGTGCTTGCGAGTCAATACAGCTTTGAATCGCGGGTAACAGAATATTTTCCGCCTCGATGATGTCCCCCGCGATAACCACTTTTTCTGGATTGAATAGGTTTATCGTGATCGCAATCGCTTTTCCTATCTGCCTCCCTACATGCTGAATCACTTCTGTTGCCAGAGCATCGCCTTTATTGGCGGCTTGGCAAATTTGAGTAATAGAGCAGGCATCAAGGGTGAGTTGGCTGGAGTAACCTTGCTCAAGACGTTGTTTGACTCGAGTTTCAATAGCTTGATTGGATGCAATAGTTTCTAAGCAACCGAAGTTTCCACAGTGGCAGAGCTCCCCGAGAGGGTCGACTTGAATATGCCCAATCTCTCCAAGATTACCTCGATGGTTAAGCAGTATCTCTTTATTGAGCACTAATCCTGCTCCAGCGCCTCTGTGAATGCGTACAAGGAGAGAGTCTTCACAATCTCGGGTTGCTCCAAAATAACTCTCAGCGAGCGCTAGGCTGCGAATATCATGCCCAACATAGCAGGTGAGGTTGAAATGTTGCTGTAGATTATCAATTAAATGCCAGTTATCCACTTTGATGTGAGGCATATAATGGACAACACCGGAATGAGGATTCACTAAACCCGGCAAAATAACGGAAATCGCAATCAGTTCTTTAATACGCCGTTGGTGTAACCCAATAAAATCTTCTAAGGCAGCAATTAATTTTTGCTCAACAATTTGTTGTGAGGGTTCGGTAATCGGGTAGTGCCCATCAGCTAACATTTTTCCGCTGAGGTCGTATAAAGCGATGGTCGCATCGTAGCGACCAAGGCGCACACCGATGGTATGGAAATATTTATATTCGGAAACGATGGAAATAGCACGACGGCCTCCAGTAGAGGCCTGTTGGTCAACTTCTTTAATTAAACCACGTTCGAGTAGCTGGCGGGTGATCTTAGTGACACTCGCTGGGGCAAGCTGGCTCTGTTCCGCTATCTGAATTCTCGATATCGGACCTTGTTGATCAATCAGGCTGTAGACGACAGCGCTATTTAGTTGTTTTACGAGATCAATATTACCAATTTGCTTTAGCGAGTGGCTTTGATTCATTAGCTATTTACTCATGCTTGTAGACTTCCTCTCCGTTAACGTAAGTTGCAAGGACTTGGAAGTCTTGGTTAAACGCTGTTAAGTTAGCGATTTTTCCTGTTTCAATAGAACCTAAGCTGGCATCAACCCCAATGGCTTTGGCGGGGTAAAGTGTTGCCATTCTTAAGGTTTCATCAAGTGGAATACCAACCTGTTCAACACTATTTTTCACGGCATTAATCATGGTGAGTGATGAACCGCTAAGGGTGCCATTTTCATCGACACATAGCCCATTACGGTAGTATATGGTTTTACCTGCGAAGATAAAATGATCCATTTCATCAGTTTCAGGATCTATTCCTGCTGGTGCAGTTGCATCAGTGACTAAAACCAGCTTATCGCCTTTCAGTTTTTTACTGTTGCGGATATTTGCCCATTGGACATGTAAACCATCAGCAATAATGCCAGCATACACTTCTGGAGTATCATAAATAGCGCCAACTAAACCTGGACCACGGCCGGAAATATACGGCATCGCATTGAATAGGTGAGTCGATGCGCGAATACCGGCTCTGAAACCTTGTCGAGCTTCATCATAGGTCGCGTTAGAATGACCCGCAGAAACCACAATGCCAGCATCGGTGAGTTGGTGAATAAAATGTTCTTCAACCATTTCAGGGGCGAGGGTAATCATGGTGATGGCATCGGCATGATCAGATAAATAATCGATCATTTCTACGGATGGCTTACGAATAAATTCTGGATTATGGGTCCCTTTTTTAATTAGATTAATATATGGACCTTCAATATGTAAACCAAGCGCTTGGTTTTTATTGCTTTTTAGGAATTCAGTCATGACATCAACGCCATGCTTCATCAGCTCATCGGAACAGGTAATCAAGGTTGGTAAGAAGCTGGTGCAGCCTGAACGCTCATTGGCTTTTTGCATTATTTCTAGGTTTTTCAATGTCACATTTTCTTTATTGTCATTGAATTGCACACCACCACAGCCATTAACTTGTAAGTCGATAAAGCCCGCAGAAAGGATTGCGCCTTGTAAATTTTTGCGTTCAATCGTGTTGGATAGCTCGGATTCTGGACAGACTGCCTTGATGATTTCACCTTCAATAATGACAGCGTGGTTTTCCAGTCTTTCGTGACCTGTATAAATAATGCAATTAGTTAGTGCATACATAGCTTAAAACTCCTGACCGCGAGTAAATGGGTCACCGATCAGCAGGATATTGCTGATCGGGTGTTCGATACTCAGTCTATTTTTGATAATAAATTTGACTAAAATAACGTTGAGTATAAATCAATTAAATTTCTCAATGTTTTCACATTCTAATTGTTTGAAATATTTGAGAGTTTTAACTTTCAATTCTAATGTTGCGGGTTCATCACACACAATGATGGCTTTTGGATGAAGCTGCACACAGCTGATAGTCCATAAGTGATTGACGGAACCTTCAACAGCGGCATAAACGGCATTGGCTTTATTGGCACCAGTGGCGAGAACCATCAGTTCTTTAGAATCCAGCAGCGTTGCAACACCCACTGTTAATGCAAACTTGGGAACTTGGTTGATGTCATTGTCAAAAAAGCGAGAGTTAGCTTGGCGAGTCTCAGGGGTCAGCGTTTTAATTCTGGTTCTGGAACTCAGAGAAGAGCCTGGTTCATTAAAGGCAATATGACCATCATTACCTACGCCGCCCATAAATAAATCAATCTGACCGTAGGATTTGATTTTATCTTCATAACGTTGACATTCTGCATCAACATCCGGTGCGTTACCGTTCAATAAATTGATGTTTTCAGCTTGGATATCAATGTGATTAAAGAAATTCTGATGCATAAATGTATGGTAGCTTTGTGGGTGCTCTTTTGGAATACCGATGTATTCATCCATATTAAACGTAACCACATGCTTAAAGCTCACTTTCCCCGCTTTATATAAAGCGATTAATTCTTTATATGTGGCAAGTGGGGTACCGCCAGTGGGTAAGCCTAGAACGAAAGGGCGCTCAGCTGTCGGATTAAATGCATTGATTTTATCGGCGATGTACTGCGCTGACCATACGCCAACATCATGAGCATTATTTAATGGGATAAGCCTCATGTACTTTTACCTCTAGTGTCTCTTTAAATTTATACTGGTTAGTCCCCAAGCCCCAATAAGCTGAACATCATTAACTCTTTTCTTATGACTTGAGGTACTTGGAGTATATACAGCAAATAAAATAAAAAACTTATTTTTAATCATAAAATAAGTTTTAAATAATAGCTACTAATTTAGTCAATAACAGGATCCTTTCATTGATATTTATCACAGATTTTAGCTAATTATTTTGTATCGCGAAAAAATTCATCTAGACTATCGACTGCTATAATCTAACACTGTCAGTTATGATTCTGATGCGTGAAAATAAGATCCTGTAAATGGGACAAAAAATAAAGCGATACAAAGGGGGAGTTTGTGAATATTCTTAGCTACTTACAGCGGATCGGTAGGGCTCTGATGGTGCCTGTTGCTGTCTTACCAGCCGCCGCAATCCTGATGGGGATTGGTTATTGGATAGACCCAGATGGTTGGGGGGCCAATAGCGCAATCGCCGCGTTACTGATCAAATCCGGTGCAGCGATTATCGACAACATGTCAGTGTTGTTTGCAATTGGTGTTGCGTACGGAATGTCCAAAGATAAAGATGGCGCAGCCGCGTTAACCGGGTTTGTCGGATTCTTAGTGGTGACAACGCTATGTTCTCCTGCATCTTACTCTATGATTATGAATGTTCCTCTGGAATCCGTTCCTGCGGCATTCAATAAAATTAACAACCAATTTGTCGGTATCTTAGTCGGGGTTCTCTCTGCTGAGTTATATAACCGCTACAGTGGTGTTGAATTACCTAAAGCGCTGTCATTCTTCAGCGGTCGCCGTTTAGTCCCGATTTTAACCTCATTCCTGATGATCATCTTGGCTTTCATTCTGATGTATGTTTGGCCTGTGGTGTACAACGGATTAGTTTCTTTCGGTGAAAGCATTAAAGATATGGGATCAGTGGGTGCGGGTATCTACGCATTCTTTAACCGTCTATTAATTCCAGTTGGCTTACACCATGCCTTGAACTCGGTATTCTGGTTTGATGTGGCAGGAATTAATGATATTCCTAACTTCCTTGGTGGTGCTAAGTCAATTGATGCAGGCCTTGCAACTGTGGGTATCACAGGGCGCTATCAGGCTGGTTTCTTCCCAATTATGATGTTTGGTCTGCCGGGCGCTGCATTAGCGATTTACCACTGCGCACGTCCAGAAAATAAAGCGAAAGTTGCAGGTATCATGATTGCAGGTGCGTTTGCTGCATTCTTTACCGGTATCACTGAGCCACTTGAATTCTCCTTTATGTTCGTTGCGCCTGTACTGTATGTAATCCATGCAATATTAACCGGTATTTCGGTGTATATCGCAGCAACCATGGAGTGGATTTCTGGCTTTGGCTTTAGTGCTGGTTTGGTGGATATGTTCCTACAAACCCGTAACCCACTTGCCGTAAACTGGTACATGCTGATTGTTCAAGGTTTAGTCTTCTTTGGCATTTACTATGTCATCTTTAGTTTCATGATCCGTAAATTCAACCTGTTAACTCCGGGCCGTGAAGTCAGTGCTGGAGATGAAACCGCTGACGGTTATAACGAAAATATCAGCGATGCACATAGCGATGATAGCGAGATTCAAAAAGAAGCGCGTCAATACATTGCTGCGGTCGGTGGTAGCGATAACCTCGTCAATATCGATGCTTGTATTACACGTTTACGTTTGGGTGTTAAAGATTCATCCGTTGTGAATGAATCTCTAGCCAAACGTCTTGGCGCATCGGGTGTTATCCGTCTGAACAAACAAAACGTGCAGGTGATTGTCGGTACGCGTGCTGAGTTGGTGGCTAAGGCAATGACGGAAGTCTTGGCTAAAGGCCCTGTCGCTGCATCTGTCTCTGCGCCTGTTCCAACCGAGAGTAAACAAGCTGCACCAGAAAAAGCGAAAGGTAATGTTATATTATCTTTGGTGGCACCGGTCAGTGGTCAAGTTTACTCATTGGATAATGTGCCTGATGAAGCTTTTTCTAGCCGCATTGTTGGCGATGGTATTGCCATCAAACCAACCAGCAGCGAAGTATTAGCACCAGCGGCAGGTACGATTGTTAAAATCTTCCCAACCAATCATGCATTCTGTCTTGAAACGACCAATGGTATCGAACTGATTGTTCACATGGGTATCGATACAGTGGCTTTAAATGGTGAAGGTTGTGCGCGTTTAATTGAAGAAGGCGCTGAAGTTGAAGCGGGTACGCCGATTCTAAAACTCGACTTGCCATTCCTTGAAGCCAATGCAAAATCAATGATTAGCCCAGTCATTATTAGCAATATTGATGATTTTGCTGGTGTTGAGATTTTAGCCCAAGGTCAAGTGACTGCCGGTGAGACAGTGATTTATAACGTATTGAAATAATCGCGTTATAGCTAACTGAAATAGTTAAATGCCAGCTACTGAAATAGCTGGCATTTTTTTATCTTGAAAAGATGATAGATATGCGTTTTGAAAAAATAAAGTAGGGGATCCAAATCACGGCACTGATGATGCTGGAGATCATTTGTTGGTAATCTGCATCAGTGAGTCTCACATGATAAGCTTGGGCAAATATGACGGTAGAATCTAAACTGATAATAATGCCAAACAGATAGTAAGGAATGACAAATTTACGAACGCCTTTTCTGTGGCTGAAGAAAAAATAGCACGTAATCAAAATTAGCAGTAAATAAGTCGAATTTAAAATAATGGTTCCAATGTAAAAGCGCGGAATGAATCCATTATTTTGATAGTAGTTGAACAAAACCTTGGCGAGCTCGTAACCCCCCATGACAGATAATACCAATGTAATAACTAGCCCTAAGGCGGGTAAATATAAAAATCCATTGATTTTATTTGCCTGTAAACTCTCGCACTGGCTACACCATCCTGATTCTTGATTCGCTTCATTTTCATGACAGTTGATGCATTTCATCTCTTACCTTCACTATTTTTTTGTGGTGATTAAGCTTCCGTGTCACTACTGCTAAAGTGAATAATTACAGTGTAGAGCAAATATGAAATTTGCGCCTAATTTGAGATTTTTTGTTTTTTTATACTGCAAATATCGAGCAATCAATTTGGCAAAATCTCAAAGTTACTTGGCAAATCTGCATAAGCCAAAGCGTACTCTGATGGATATGATAAATATTCAATTCATAATGGGGGTACAGCGGTGGAGCTTCTTCTGTGTTTATTTGGTTTTATTTCAGGCATCACTACGGCACTGTTTGGGTTTGGTGGTGGTTTTATCACTGTACCGCTTTTATATGCACTTATTACGTTGGTTTGGGGATCTCAGCTTGATGTCCGTGATATTGCAATGCAAATTGCGGTTGCCACATCGACCTGCGTGATGATTTTTTCATCCAGTGTTTCAAGCCGAGCCCACTATTTAAAAGGCAATTTGGATTGGAAAATGATTAAACCTTTCATTTTGCCTATTTCAATTGGGGGAGTTTTGGGTGCGATGATTGCCTTATCAGTTGATAGCGAATGGATCCGTTGGATTTTTATCGGTTATTTAGTGGTCACTATTTTAGATTGCTTTATTCGTCCCGGTTTTATGAAAACTCAGCCAAAGGGAATAAATCTAAACCAAGGAAGTTATTTGGCAGAGGGCACCATTGGAATGCTAATTGGCACAGTGGCGGCGTTTCTTGGGGTAGGTGGCAGTGTGATGACGGTGCCATTAATGCGTCGTCGAGGCGCAAGTATGTTACAAGCTGCTGCATTTGCGAACCCGCTGACATTGCCCATGGCAATCACGGGGTCGGTGATGTATTTCTACTTTGCGGTGGAAAAACACATTGAATTAGGCTCGGGATTTTGGGGCATGATTTATATTAAGGGAGCATTGATTTTGATCGCCACTTCATGGCTCGGGATCCGTTTTGCTTCTTTTTTAATGCCGTATCTCAGTGATAAACGCCATGCACAAAGTTATCCAATCTTGCTAATGGTCGTTCTCGGGGTCATGTTATGGGTCTAAATAGACGTTTTTTTGTTAAAAAAATCCCTTTGCCATACCTTTTGTTGACTAACCTTAATCAAACGGTTGTTTCCTGACGTATTATAGTAGAATATATTTGGTTACTACGCGATTTTAGCGCGCTTTTGGCACTGAGGAATGATGACAATGAATGAGGCAGATGCTCGCCCAACAAACTTTATCCGTCAGATCATCGATGAAGATCTGGCGACGGGAAAACATACGTCAGTACACACACGTTTTCCACCTGAACCGAATGGCTATTTACATATTGGCCATGCGAAATCCATTTGCTTAAACTTTGGTATCGCAAAGGATTATCAAGGACAGTGTAACTTACGCTTTGATGATACTAACCCGGTCAAAGAAGATGTTGAGTATGTGAACTCTATTCAGAACGACGTCCAATGGTTAGGTTTCCAGTGGAGCGGCGATATTCGTTATTCATCGGATTATTTCGATATTCTTTATCAATATGCGGTTGAGCTGATCAAAAAAGGTCTGGCTTACGTTGATGAATTAAGCCCAGATGAAATTCGTGAATATCGTGGGACATTGAAAGAGCCAGGTAAAAATAGCCCTTACCGCGAGCGCTTAATCGAAGATAACTTAGCGCTATTTGAAAAAATGCGTGATGGTGGCTTTGATGAAGGTAAAGCGTGTCTGCGTGCAAAAATTGATATGGCATCACCATTTATGGTTATGCGTGATCCAGTGTTGTATCGCATTAAATTTGCAGAGCATCACCAGTCTGGTAACAAATGGTGCATCTACCCGATGTATGACTTCACTCATTGCATTTCTGATGCATTAGAGGGGATCACCCATTCTCTGTGTACTTTAGAGTTCCAAGACAACCGTCGCTTGTATGATTGGGTATTGGACAATATCACCATTGATTGTCACCCACGTCAGTACGAATTTTCGCGTCTGAATCTTGAATATACGGTGATGTCGAAGCGTAAGCTGAACCAATTAGTCATGGAAAAACATGTTGCTGGTTGGGATGATCCACGTATGTTAACCATTTCTGGTTTACGTCGTCGTGGTTATACTGCTGCGTCAATTCGTGAATTTTGTCGCCGTATTGGTGTGACCAAGCAAGACAATAACGTTGAAATGGCGGCATTGGAATCATGCATCCGTGATGATCTGAATGAATCAGCACCACGCGCGATGGCGGTTATCGACCCTGTCCGTTTAGTGATTGAAAACATGCCTGCTGGTGAGCAAATCTTAACGGCACCAAACCATCCTAATAAACCTGAGATGGGTACCCGTGAAGTGCCGTTCAGCAATGAGCTGTACATTGATCGTGCTGACTTCCGTGAAGAAGCTAACCGCCAATATAAGCGCTTGGTTTTAGGTAAAGAAGTTCGCCTGCGTAATGCTTACATTATTAAAGCTGAACGCGTAGAAAAAGATGCAGAAGGCAATATCACGACAATTTTCTGTACTTATGATGCGGATACGTTGAATAAAGATCCTGCGGATGGTCGCAAAGTGAGAGGCGTTATTCACTGGGTGAGTGTAGCACATGCTCTGCCAGCAGAAATTCGCCTATATGACCGCCTATTTACGGTTCCAAACCCAGCGGCAGAAGATGATTTCTTATCAACGTTGAACCCAGAATCCTTAGTGATCCGCCAAGGTTTCGTTGAGCCAAGTCTGCGTGATGCGCCGGCTGAAAAAGCCTATCAGTTTGAGCGTGAAGGGTATTTCTGCGCAGATAACAAACTGAGCAGCGCGGATAAACTGGTGTTTAACCGTACTGTAGGGTTGCGTGATACGTGGGCTAAGATTGAGTCTAACTAAGTTCTCGTCTCCTCGTCATACTTCGCGCTGTAGCTGCGTTAGCTGCACTCGCTAACCCTAGTCACATACTTATGTATGCTCCTAGGGATTAGCTCACTTGCCGCCTTGCTACAACACGAAGTATGACGAGGACTAATCTTCGTTATGCTTCGCGCTGTAGCTATGCTGACTGCAATGCGAATTATTTAGAAGATTGGTTTAGAACGTTGTTTTAATTGTAAAAATTGGGTTGTGAAATGTCTTATAAAGTTGGATGTTTCACAACCCCATATCGAATGGATTCTTTGGCTTAATATTATTTAGTAATTCAGTGACAATATCGTTTACTTCAGTCTGAACATAAGCCCAATATTCAGGGTTATCAACTGTTCTCTCTTTAATTTGTTTAGGAATAAAACGACTCATTTCAGCATTAAAATCATTGCGTAGGTCATCTTCTTGCATCAATTTATTAAGCTGTATCGCAATGGCGTGATGAAAATCGTCTATTTCCTTATTTCTCGCAATCAATTTCTTTTCGACGAGCGTTTTTGATAGGCTAATACCACGTTGTTTTATCCAAACAATATCCCATATATCACGAGGTTTTATTCGTCTTGCTCGATAGGCTAAAGCAATCAGCTTATCTGCAAGCGTTTCTTGCAGTGATTGAACTGGAACTAAGATCCCCTCTGTCGGTACAACAATATCGTAGTGATTCAGTAAAGGGCGTTTTTCAATATCAAATGAAGGGATAGCACATACATCAATATGCATTTTTTGCCTTGGTAAATCAGGGCGATTAGCCTCTTTCACAATGCTGATTTTCCATGACACTGTATCCCCCTGTTTTTCCTCTGATGGCTTATTTACCCAAACGTCGGTTTCATATTTATTCTGAATATACTTTTGTATCTCAAATTCTAAACCGTCAAATTCAGTGGGTTTGAAATCATGTCCACCATTAAAGTCCAAGTCTTCTGATAAACGTGAACTGTTGTAGCACATCCGAAGAGATGTTCCGCCAATAAAGGTGAGCCGTTGCATAGCACCTTGTCTGATTAATACATCCATAATGTCATGATGTAAAATTTCTTTTTCTATTACTGGCGTGATCGCTGCATAGTCTGGATTTACTTGGATTATTTGTCTAATCTGTTGTTTTAACATATCGCTCTCCTCGTATTACAAATCCAGCATATGTATATTTCGCTGACAGTGTTTAAGGTCAATAATGGCTTGTGCTGTATTTGCTCGATACATTTTTATGTCAGAGTCATAGTACAAATTTGGAGCAATCTGCTCAATTGGCTTTTTTGTATGGATAAATTCAATCACGCCATAGGGTGTATCAAAGCGACCACTGCGGCCTTTAGTAATAACGGTGACTCGACCCATAATCACTTGTGAAATGTTTCCCGTATAACTTAGCTGACTTTCTAGGCTAATATAATTTAATACATTGCTACGTAGTTTTTTAATAATTTTATAAATCGCAGTTTCAGGTTCTGGTGGTGTAAGTACACTTTCATATAACCCTTTTACGACTCTTCTAAGTTGACCTTTTTTCACACTATCTGTCAGAAATTTTCTAAACGTTGGATTGCAAGGTTCACCTAACATAAATGCAAGCTCTGCCGCACTATGAATGCCACCACCAGCTTTTACCGCGCTAGCCAAGGCGCTTAATAATTTATCTATTTTTGCCATAGGTATACACTAAGTTAAGCAATAGGTAACTTAGTGTATACCTATGGAGTAAATTCCACAACCATAAGGTCTACAAAAAGTTACCATTAAAGTAATGTTTTGTAGACCTATTGGTTAAATAGATTCTGAAATGGTTCCATAAAATTGCAGTTTTTTATGGAATAAAGATGTAAGCTACTTGGCTTGTTTATCAACGTTATTTTTCAGTAAATCATGTAGATACTGATTGGCGGTAGCCACTTTCCCCTGAGCATCGGTCACTTGATACTCTTCCCCAGTAATGGACGATTTTGATGCCACGTTATCAATGAACTGTTCAGTGGTTTTTAAGCGTTTTTCGGTTTTACCTAATTTTAAGCGTAAATGTGATTCTGCATCAGCGGCGCTATGGCCGGAGCCATTACGGGTAAAGGTTAAATTCTGCTGTTTACCTAATTCGGCTAATAAAGCTTCAGTACGGGTTTTTTCTTCAGGGCTTAACGCCAATGCGTTAGTTGTGACAAATACAGTGAGAAAAATCACTAACAGAGAAGCAAAACGGCGAGGTAGCAGGGAATATAGTGAAGACACAGGGGATTCTCCGATAAATTAAGATGGAGAAATTATAGGTAGCCGAGCCCAATAAACTATCAGTAAAAGTCCGAGAATGTAACTTTAAGAATAATCACAATGCGGAAAACTTAAGGCATAAACCGGTAACCAACGCCTGTTTCAGTAAGCAAATGCACCGGACGGGCGGGATCTGTTTCTAATTTCTGACGTAAATGCCCCATATAAATACGCAGATAATGGTTATGCTCTACATAACTTGGCCCCCACACTTGCAGTAACAAATGGCGCTGAGTGAGAACCTTACCACTGTTTGCCACCATTTCGCTTAACAGGCGAAACTCAATTGGCGTGAGATGGAGCTCTTCTTCTCCTTTGGTCACGACGCGATTAATAAAATCTACAGTGACATCACCAAATTGAAAGGTAGGGTTTTCTTGTCCTGCTTTACCGAAACGACGCAAAGCCACACGCACACGAGCTAGTAATTCACTAATACCAAATGGTTTAGTCAGGTAATCATCGGCACCAGCATCGAGAGCGGCTACTTTTTGCGACTCTTCCTCGCGAGCGGATAACACAATCAGCGGAATACTGCTCCACTTACGTAAATCGCGGATTAAATCGAGCCCATCACCGTCAGGTAACCCGAGATCTAAAATCACTAAATCAGGTTGGCGAGTGCCCGCTTCAATCAGCCCGCGTTGGCAATTTTCGGCTTCAAAGACTTTCCAGCCTTCGCCCTCCAGCGCAAGTCGAACAAAGCGGCGGATCTCTTTTTCATCTTCAATGATCAGGATTTGATGGGGAGTCACAGTAAGCTAGATGCTCCTAAATATCGGTTTCAGTTTCAATTTCGGGTAATGGCTTTAAAGGTAAAACAAAGTGGAAGCTAGCTCCACCTTTATCATTGTTTTGTGCCCAAATTTCCCCTTCATGGATTTGAATAATCGCGCGACAAATGGCTAAGCCTAATCCAACACCGGGAATGGCGGACTCTTTCTGAGCACGAGAAAATTTATCAAAAATGGTTTTCTCTTGTCCATCAGGAATACCGTTGCTGGCATCCCAAATTTCGATATGCACTTTTTGTGACTCGGTGGTGGCTCGAATTCCCATTGGGGTATCCGAATCACTATATTTTACGGCATTTTCTAATAAATTAATCAGGACGCGTTCAATTAAGTTTGCATCGCAATACAGGAGCAAATCCGCGGGAATATCAATCTCAAGAGGGTGACTATGTAACGTGTAATCCAGCGTTCTTACCGCGCTACTGGTGATTTCTTGTAGAGATTGCCACTCTAAGTTGGGACGAATTCCCCCTGATTGCAAGCGTGCCATATCCAGCAAATTATTCACTAAACGCGAAGTACTGAGAACTTGTTGGCGCATTTGACTGACTTGATCCGTTAGCGGTGAATTTTGGGCTGACAACTCCAACATCAAAATTTCACTTTGACCAAATAACACTGTTAGCGGTGTTTTTAAGTCATGGGAAAGGGCGGCAAGCAACGAATTTCTGAGCTGCTCCCGCTCGATATCTAATTTGGCGCTTTCTGCTTGCTTAGTGAGTTGCAAACGAGACAGGCTGCTAGCAATTAGCCCAGTGAAAGTTTGCAGCATGCGCTGTTGTTCTGGCACCAGCAGTTGGCGAATATTGCGAGGCTCAATGGCAAGCACTGCAAGGGTTTCATCGGCAGTAGTAATGGGTTGTAATTGATACGGCACACTGGGTAGAGTATCGGTACCTGCTCCAGCAGGTTGGCGCTTGTCAAAACTCCACTTGGCGATGGCTTTATCGATCTGTAATTGGCTACAGCCTTCACTTAGTAACGGTATCAGCTGATTATTTTCATCTGGCAGTAATAAGCACGTTTTGGCTTGAAAGGCATTATTCAGAAAATGGTAGCCCGTTTTTCCAATATCTTCCGTCGTCATCGCTTGCCCTAACTCTTTGGTCATTTCATATAAATGACGGGTACGTTGCTCTCGATAGCGAGCGACTCGGGCTTGATAGCGCATTCCGGCTGTCAAATTTCCCACAACAACCCCAACAATCAGCATCACGGTGAACGTGACTAAATACTGCATATCCATGATAGCCAAAGAAAAATGAGGCTGTACAAAGAATAAATCGAAACTGAGGACGTTGATTAACGCAGCAAAAATAGAGGGGCGACGACCGTAAAATAGGGCGACGAGTACCACCCCCAATAAATAGAGTGTGACTAAGTTAGCTTTATCGAGCGCTAATAAAAAGGCGCGGGAGAATAGGGTAATGGCGGCACACATAACAATGGCCATCAAAAAACCATTCATATCAGAACGCCATTTTTCGGTGAATGGTTTTCTTTCAGGTTCTTTTTCCCAATCACTTTTTTCTTCAAGTGCCACAATAATTAAGTCCAGATCGGGACCTAACTTGCCTAAACGGTCTGCGAAACCTGAGCGCAAATTGAATTTATACCATTTGCGGTGTTTATCCCTTCGCCCGATTAAAATCTTACCGAGGTTATGCTCTCGGGCGTAACGTAAAATGGCTTTTTCTTCACAGGGGTCGGAAAGTGTGGCTGTCTCGGCACCTAAATCTTGAGCCAGACGCAGTGCTTTTAAAATGGCTCGCCGTTGGTTTTCTGGAAGCTGGTGTAAGGTTGGCGTTTCCACATACACGGCATGCCAAACACTGCCAAATTTAGCGGCAAGTCGCGCCGCAGCGCGAACTAATTTTTCATTCCCCGTGTTGTGACCGATACATAGCAACAAACCATCACGAGTATGCCAAACGGGGGCTTCACCTTTTCCATCACGAAACTCGCGCATTTGGTCATCGACGCGATCTGCGGTACGCCGTAAGGCTAATTCTCGTAAGGCAATCAAATTCCCTTTACGGAAAAAGTGTTCGATAGCACGTTCAGCTTGCCCTGGAATATAGACTTTGCCTTCTTTTAATCGCTGGCGGAGATCATCTGGCGGTAAATCGACTAAAACAACTTCATTCGCCGCATCGAATATATGGTCGGGCACGGTTTCTCTAACTCGAATTCCTGTAATACTTCCGACTACATCGTTCAAACTTTCAATATGTTGAACGTTGATGGTGGTTAGTACATCAATTCCAGCATCAAGGAGTTCTTCAACATCTTGCCAACGTTTAGGATGACGACTGCCACTGGGATTACTAAAAGCCAGTTCATCCATTAAAATGATGGCTGGGTGCCTAGCGAGAGCCGCATCAATATCGAAGGCGTGCAATCGACGCCCTCGATGATGGAGTTTCATAGACGGTAACTGAGGGAGCCCATCGATCAGCGCAGCGGTTTCCTCGCGTTCATGGGTTTCGACAACCCCAATCAGCACATCGAGACCTTGAGCACGCAAGCGCTGAGCTTCTTGTAACATGGCGTAGGTTTTTCCGACGCCTGCACAGGCGCCGAAGAAAATCTTAAGTTTGCCGCGTCCATCTTCATTCGCCTTAACCAATAGTTCATCGGGATTCGGGCGGATAGGCTCCTGATTATTCATAACTAACCTCAGTGACTTTGGCTATTGGCTTCCCATGGATACTGGTCAAGGGCAATATTAAGTTCTAACACATTTACTACTGGTTCCCCTAAGAATCGAAACAGCGGCGTTTGGGTATGTTCAGCAATAAGCGATTTTACCTTGTCTAGCGGTAACTGTCTGTTTTTCGCTATCCGAGGGGCTTGATACAGTGCTCCAGCTACCGAAATATGAGGGTCTAATCCACTGGATGACGCCGTCAGCAAATCCTCTGGAATGGTTGAACCTCCGTTCGGATTATGCTGTTTTAGTTCAGTGCTACGTTGAGTCAGTTGCTGCTCCAGTAACGGATTACTGATAGCCAAGTTGCTAGCGCCAGAGGCCAATGAATTATACGGTGTTTCTGCCGTTACCGATGGGCGACCGAAAAAGTAATTTTCATTTTTATAGTTCTGTCCGATTAATGATGAGCCGATAACGCGGCTATCTTGCAGGATCAGTGAACCCATGGATTGGGCTGGGAAAAGCACATTGGCAATCCCAGTCACGAAAAGTGGGTAAGCAATTCCCGTCATTAAGGTCAGTAAAAAGAGAATCATCAATGATGAGCGAAACATGTTCATAATGGGCTCCTTAAATACCAAATAAGCTGATGAACATATCAATAAGTTTGATCCCGACGAACGGTACGATCAATCCACCTAAACCATATAAACTCAGGTTGCGTTGCAATAATGCTTGTGAACTCATTGGGCGGTAATTTACCCCTTTTAGCGCCAATGGAATCAAGAAGATGATAATCAAGGCGTTAAAAATGACAGCGGACAGTAATGCCGATGCTGGTGAGTGTAGGTGCATAATATTCAGCGCATTTAACTGAGGCCACGTTACCGCAAATGCGGCAGGAATAATGGCAAAGTATTTGGCGATATCATTGGCGATACTGAATGTGGTCAGAGAACCACGGGTCATCAGCATTTGCTTACCAATGTGAACCACTTCAATCAACTTAGTTGGGTTAGAGTCTAAATCCACCATGTTACCGGCTTCTTTAGCCGCTTGAGTTCCCGAGTTCATCGCGACGGCAACATCAGCCTGAGCCAGTGCCGGTGCATCGTTAGTCCCATCACCGGTCATGGCGACCAGTCGACCTTCAGATTGATATTGGCGGATCAGCGCCAGTTTAGCTTCCGGTGTCGCTTCCGCTAAAAAGTCATCCACACCTGCTTCTGCGGCAATGGCAGCGGCGGTGAGGTGATTATCCCCCGTGATCATCACGGTTTTGATCCCCATAGCACGCATTTGGGCAAAGCGCTCTTTCATGCCCCCTTTGACGATATCTTTCAGGGCAACAATGCCAAGTACCGTTTGGTTATCGACAACCACTAACGGCGTTCCTCCCAAGTGTGCAACTTTTTCGACTAACTTGTCGGCTTCTACAGGGAACTTACCGTGGTTGGCTTCCACATAACGGCGAATAGCATCTGCTGAACCTTTGCGGATCATTCTTTCACCGACGTTAACACCGCTCATGCGTGTCATCGCAGAGAAAGGAACGAAGGTGGCGTTCATGGCGTGAATATCGCGTTCGCGCAAATTAAATTTTTGCTTAGCCAGAATGACAATACTGCGACCTTCTGGGGTTTCATCCGCGAGTGAGGATAATTGTGCTGCATCAGCCAATTGCTGCTCAGTGACACCGGTGAGCGGGAGAAACTCAGACGCTTGGCGGTTACCTAATGTGATGGTACCTGTTTTATCCAGTAATAAGACATCCACATCTCCCGCTGCTTCAACTGCTCGTCCGCTGGTGGCAATGACATTCGCACCGAGCATTCGGCTCATTCCCGCTACACCAATCGACGATAGCAAGCCGCCAATGGTGGTGGGGATCAAGCAGATAAGCAGGGCTATCAGGACAATAATGGAAACCGCGCTACCTGCTCCGGCGTATTCCGCGGCAAATAGTGTAAAGGGATACAATGTTGCACACACGAGAACAAAGATGATCGTGAGGGCGGTCAGTAAAATGGTTAGGGCGATTTCGTTAGGGGTTTTGCGGCGCTGAGCGCCTTCAACCATCGAGATCATCCGGTCGAGGAATGTTTCACCGGGGTTAACCGTACATTCAACAATCAGCCAGTCAGAAAGAACACGAGTTCCCCCTGTGACCGATGAGAAGTCCCCGCCAGATTCACGGATCACCGGAGCTGATTCCCCGGTGATCGCACTTTCATCCACGGAAGCGCCACCTTCGAGAACTTCACCATCACAGGGGATCGTTTCCCCTGCACGGATTAACACGATATCCCCTTTGCGCAGTTGATCTGAACTGACGGCCTCTTGCGGGGCATCAAGGGAGGCTGCGGCGAGTTTTGTGGCGCGGCTTTGTTGTTTAACCCCTTTTAAACTTTGGGCTTGCGCTTTACTACGGCCTTCAGCTAAGGCTTCGGCAAAGTTAGCAAACAGTACAGTAAACCATAGCCATAGTGCGATCATTCCGCTGAACCACGCGCTACCTTCTGCGTAGCCGAGTGCCATACCCAGCCATAAAAGGGTGGTGATGGTACTGCCGATGTACACCACAAACATGACGGGATTACGCCATTGAGCTTGTGGGGTACATTTTTTTATTGAGTCAATAATCGATTGACGAACCAGTTTGCTATCAAATAATTGTGTTTTTTGATTTTTCATTTTTTCACCCTCATTATGCCGCTAACCAAATTTGCAAATGTTCTGCAATTGGACCGAGTGCAAGTGCTGGAACAAAGGTCAACGCACCAATGAGAAGAACCGTCATGATTAATAAACCGATAAACAGCGGACCGTGGGTTGGTAATGTGGCAAGGCTTGCCGCTTGAGGTTTTTTGATTGCCATAGAACCTGCGATAGCAAGAACCGGGAAGATAACCCCAAAGCGACCCAAGAACATCGCCAGCGCCAACATAACGTTGTAGTACGGTGTATTGGCACTTAAACCGGCAAAGGCGCTACCGTTGTTATTGGCCGCGGAAGAAAATGCGTACAGCACTTCACTAAAGCCATGAGCACCCGGATTTAAAATGCCTGCTCGACCTGCTTCAGTCATCAATGAAATTGTCGTCCCAACGAGAACTAAGGTGGGGGTGACTAAAATGGCAAGTGCGACCATTTTCATTTCACGGACTTCAATTTTTTTACCTAGGTATTCAGGTGTACGACCAATCATTAATCCGGCTAAGAATACGGCGAGTAAAACAAACAGCAACATGCCATATAGACCTGAGCCCACCCCCCCGAATACCACTTCACCAATTTGCATTAACCACATTGGCACCATGCCACCAAGAGCCGTGTAGGAATCATGCATTGAGTTGACCGCACCACAAGATGCAGCGGTAGTAACGACGGCATATAACGCCGAGCCTAAAATACCAAAGCGACTCTCTTTTCCTTCCATATTGGCGCTACTGTTAGCCTGAAGGTCGGATAAGAATGGGTTTCCTACATATTCTTCGTGGATCACCACTGCCGCAGCAATCACGAAAATAATGCTCATCGCC
Source organism: Providencia sp. PROV210 (assembly GCF_028479445.1). Lineage (NCBI taxonomy): Bacteria > Pseudomonadati > Pseudomonadota > Gammaproteobacteria > Enterobacterales > Morganellaceae > Providencia > Providencia sp. PROV210. Next base: position 28,610 of record NZ_JAMPNQ010000019.1, on the reverse strand, counting down.
CAAAGTAGTGCATGCCCCTGTTTGCTATCACTAACATGGCGACCAAAAGCAAAACACAGTGCTGCAGGGATCAGGAAAATAGCCAACATTTGTACAAAGTTACTCAGCGCAGTTGGGTTTTCAAAAGGATGAGATGAGTTAGCGCCAAAAAATCCACCTCCGTTAGTTCCCAATAATTTAATGGCTTCTTGAGAGGCGACCGGGCCCATCGGTAGCAGTTGAGCTCCGCTATCAAGGTTATTGCTCAGTACATAAGGGGAAAAGTTTTGAATGACCCCTTGGCTGACAAAAAATAACGCAAAAATAATAGCGAGTGGCAGCAGTAAATATAAGGTAATGCGAGCGATATCGACCCATGCGTTACCGATGGTTTTACTGCCATGACGGGAAAATGCTCTGATCAGTGCAAATACCACGGCGATCCCCGTTGCTGCGGAAAGAAAATTTTGTACAGTCAGCCCAACCATTTGGCTCAAATAACTCAGCGTATTTTCACCGCTGTAAGCTTGCCAATTGGTATTTGCAACAAAACTGATGGCGGTATTGAAGGCTAAATCCCAGCTCATTCCAGGAAAGTGCTGTGGGTTTAATGGTAATGAACCTTGGCACATTAAGATCGTAAACAGTAATCCAAAGCCAAGAAGATTGAAGACCAAAATGGCGATGGCATATTGCCAGTAGTTCATTTCAGGGACTTCACGCCCCGGTTTTTTTATTCCGCTCAAACGCCAAAATAGCGATTCACTTTTGGTTATAGCGCGTGGCATATCGCCATCGATAAGATAAGCAATAAAGTTGCCTAACGGTTTTGCTAATAACAAAAGTACCAGTAAAAAACTTGCGATGAGTAAAAGCGCATTGATGGCCATATCAGAAATTCTCCGCATTGAGCAGGGCATAAATCAGATAAACCAGCAGTACAACAACGAGGACTGCACCAGTAATGGAAAGTAGTGACATTGTTATCTCCTTATTATTTCCATTGCGCTAGGTTAGGCATTTGCTTGTAAAGAAGCTGATAAAAAGAGCCGGAGGGATGTAAAAAAAGTATAAAAATGATCGACTAAGGTTGAGCCAGATGGGAACGAAGATAATCAAAGTATAGATTGTTAATGATATGTAGCAATTTAGTGTATTAATTACATGTAAAGGTTAATAAATGTAATAAAGCAACGAAAATGGCACGATAAATCAATTTATTTTATGTTTAAGTGGTCAGATGAGTAGTTAAATTACACAAATTGCGGTATTATGTGTTCAGTTAATGAAATAATTAATAGGTTGTTCGATTTTAGCGCCTCTTTTTGTAACGAAGTGAAGTTCAAAGATAAAGAGCAAGACTGGAATCGGCAAAAAATTCGTGGCTACTGAAGGAGGATATCGATGTCCACATATCAAAAATACTCCCGTAATCAGGTCATTTTGCGCCGCACTGCTGCTGTGACAGCTGGCGTTATTGCGTTTCCGGTTATGGTGTTTTATCCAAAGAGAGCAAGATTTTATAGCTACTTGCATAAAGTCTGGGCAAAAACCAGCGATAAACCAGTATGGTTAGCAAGCTCTGAAGTTGCGATGGAAAGCCATCGTTAGTCAGTGATTGAGTTCACTAGAAAGATATCCCTGCAATTGTTTAATTGTGGGGATTTTTTATTTATAAAGACGTATTAATATAATTAAAACTTAGATATCAATGTTATTAAAAATAAAGATATGTTATTCAATAAAAAATTAATTAAATAATAATTATATTTAATTAAATCACACTGAGAAGTGAATCACGGTAATTGTATTAACCCCATTGCTAATATCTAGCCCCAGTAATATTTAAATTAATACTATAAATATCCACTAAAACTGTATTCGTTAATTTAATCATTAATATACTCTAAATAATTCGAGGTGCAGCTAGGCTTCAAACTAGCGAATCGCTGGGAGTCTTCATGAATGGCTGACTCCCGTGAATTAGCGACGTCAACAACACTGTATCTTGAAGTTTGATGAGTATAAATGGGGAATATCATGTTTTCATTTAAGAAATGTGTTATAGCATTGTCAATTAATGTCGCATTAATATCGTCTGGTTTTGCCTGTACAACACTTCTAGCGGGTTCTGATGCCACGACAGATGGCTCTTTAATTATTGCTCGGAGTGCGGATAGTAATGCACTAAAAGCACAACATTTTGTTATTCATCCAGCAAAAAAAAATCAATCAGGAATATATAGCACTAAAGAACATAATGGTGCTAATAATTTTACTTATCCATTACCGAAACAATCATTACGATATACAACCGTACCAAATTGGAAAACTCAATTACATGGTGCAACGGGATTTAATGAATTAGGTGTCGGTGTCAGTGGTACTGAATCTATATTTGCTTCACCTAAAGCATTGGCATTTGATCCGTATGTTGAAGAAACGGGAATTACGGAAGATGATATTCCGGACGTTCTACTTTCACGTGCAAAAACAGCACGAGAAGCAGTGGAGTTATTAGGGAATATTATTGAGACTCAAGGTGCGGGTGAAGGTTTTGGTGTGGCGGTCGTTGATAAAGATGAATTGTGGTATTTAGAAACGGGTACCGGTCATCAATGGATGGCACAAAAAATAGCTAAAGATAAATATTTTGCGACAGGAAATCAGGGGCGCTTACAAGCTTTTGATGTGAAAAATCCTGATGTTTTAGGATCTAAAAACCTGATTGAATTTGCGGTAGAAAAAGGGCTTTATAACCCAGCCACAGACGGTGAGTTTAATTTTTCTAAAGCCTATACCCGAGATGATGAGCGTGATCGCACATACAATGACCCGCGTGTTTGGGTTATTCAGCAGCAATTTAATCCTTCGTTAAAACAAGATGTGGCTGATGGCAGAAATTTTGCGCCTTTCTTAACGCCAGAGAAAAAAGTGTCGGTCGAAGAAGCCAAATCGATGCTACGTAACCACTTTGAAGGCACTGAACATGACCCATATACCAATGGATTAAATGGAAAAGAACCATGGAGACCGATTAGTGTATTTAGAACCTATGAAGCTCATGTGATGCAAGTGCGCCCTGAGTTACCTCAAGAAATCGGCGAAGTAACCTATGTGGGGTTGGGAATGGCTGATTTGACCGCTTTTGTGCCTTATTACAGCGGGTTAGAAGCTTATCCAAAACATTATAGTGTCGGTTCAGATAAAGCAGATAGTGACTCTATTTATTGGAAATACCGTAAACTTCAAACTTTGGTGATGACGGACTACCCTAAACTGGCTCCGATCGTCAAAAAAGCGTATCAAGAGTGGGAAGCTAAAACGGCGTTAGAACAGAAAGACATGGAAGCTAAATATTTGAAAATGGCGAAAACGGATAAAGCGGCTGCCAATAAAATGCTCAATGAGTTCAATTTAAACGTGATGGCAAGTGCTGAGAAGCTGACTGAAGATTTGACGAATGAGCTGTTCACTATTCGGACTGAAGATATTCAATCTGATATTTTCTTTGCCAATAAGTCGAAGAAAGACTGAGTCGCGTGAATAACGTTTCTTAACGATAAATAGTCGAAAGGTTCTCAGGTTGAGAACCTTTTTTTCACTATGTTAGCTGACTTTTTGTGTCAAAATCTGGATGAAATTTTAAAATAAATTAATAACATAGGTTTCTTATTATGATGAAACTATATAAATTATTCGTCATTTGTGGGCTGGTGGATAAATACCACAGAAAAAAATAATCTTTCCGTTTATGCTAGTGGTAGACAAGTTAATGAGAAATGAAGGCGTTAAGGACACAATTATGCATAATTTTAAGTTAGAAGAATTGATTAACGACGAATTGAACGTCAGTGAATTCCAAGACTTCGCGCCTAATGGGTTGCAAGTGGAAGGTCGTCCCCATGTCAAAAAAATTGTTACTGGCGTGACGGCTTGCCAAGCATTATTGGATGAAGCGGTAAGATTAAATGCGGATGCAGTGATTGTACATCATGGCTATTTCTGGAAAAACGAACCCGCTCTTATCAAAGGCATGAAGAGAAACCGCCTGAAAACGCTACTAGCGAACGATATCAACCTTTATGGTTATCACCTTCCTTTAGATGCTCATCCAGAATTAGGTAATAATGCGCAGCTTGCTCACATTATGGGAGTACAAGTGAACGGCAATATTGAGCCGTTAATGCCATTTGGCTTCTTTGATCAGCCAATATCACCCACAGAATTAACCGAGCGTTTAGAAACTCGCTTAGGGCGAAAAGTACTGCATTGTGGCGATAATGCCAAAGATGAAATCCGCCAGATTGCGTGGTGTACTGGTGGTGGCCAAGGATTCATCATGCAAGCCGCAGAATTTGGTGTCGATGCGTTTGTCACAGGGGAAGTTTCAGAACAAACTATCCATATAGCGAGAGAAATGGGGATCCACTTCTACAGTGCAGGGCACCATGCGACAGAGCGTTATGGGATTAAGGCGTTGACGAAGTGGTTGAATGATAGTCATGATGTGGAGGCTATCTTTATAGATATAGACAACCCGGCCTAAATTTTCGTCATATTTCGCGCTGTGGCTGTGTTGGTTTCACGCAGCCACTTGGGTCACATACTTGTGTATGCTCCCCAAGCTGTCTTTGTTCACCGCCTTGCCACAGCATGAACTATTTAGAAAATTATCGTGAAATTTTTAGAAAATAGCGGCGCAATAGAAAATAATTTCATAATAGAAAGAATTCCCGTTGCGCTTAATGATAGAAATAGGTCAAGTTCGATATTTTAGTGCGGTAAGAAGCAGTATTAGACTTGAAGTGATGAGCACTAGCCCTAGGTTTTGAATCTCACCTGCGACCATTAATCCTAGCCCTAATCCCATATAGTAAAACAGCCCTAAAATTGCGCCTGCGGTGCCTTTTCTATCCTGATAAGCATTAAGTGCATGGGCGAGAATATTGGGGATTGCAATTCCATATCCCACCACCACACCAATAACGGGAACAACAAACCAAACACTATCGATTAGCAAGTAAACCAAACAACCGCAGACGAAAGAGATCAAACTTGAAAGCCTAATAATTCGTTGGGCAGGTTGTTTTTTAGCCAATAAATAATGGTTAATGATGGACCCAAGCCCAACGCCAAATGCTAATAAAAGACCAGTCAAACCAAATTGTTGTTGATTGAGCATTAATTGTTCAAAAATAAAGGGGCCAAGTTGGTAATAACTGAATAAATTAATGTTGAAAAATGCAATCAAGATCACATTCCTAAGAATTAGTTTATCCCCCAACATACGTAAAAAAGTGTTAAAAAATGGAGCGTTGATCACATTATCGTGTTTGGTCTCAGGGAGCTTGTAACAAGACCATAACAAAAGCACTATGGCCAGTAGGGCTAATCCGACAAATACGGCGCGATAATGACCAATCCAAACTAGTATCGCCCCTAAAGTCATTCCAAGAGCTGGGCTGATAGCGAGAGCAACCCCCATAATTGAGAAAACTTTGGCTAATTCATGACCTTGATAACAGTCGCGCATGGCCGTTTGAGTACCGATAGATCCTACAGCAGCACCAAATGCAGATAGCATGCGTAGAATAAGTAACCAATAAAATTGGGAGATAAAAAGAGCGCTAATTGAAGCAACGCCATATAGCAGTAATCCCGCTAAAATAGTCGGTCTACGGCCAATAATGTCACACATTCTTCCCCAAAAAATGACACCCAAAGCGAAGGCGAAGAAGTAGAGTGATAATGTTTGTGAGGCTTGTTGGGCATTGACGTGGAATGCAGCGGCAATATCGGTCAACGCGGGGCTATAAATGGTTTCGACAATTTGTGGAAACATCATTAAAGCCACAGCAAGCCATAAGGAAAGTGAGCGGTTCATTTGATTTACCTATATTCTTCTCTTTAATCTGTGGGAATGCGGAGAAGTTTATTGGCTTTTTGCTTGTCTTATTACAATAATAAAGACAATAAATATCAAGAATGAGACATTTATGGCGTGGTTATTACAGACGGATGAATTCCAAACAGATTGGTATGATGCTCCAATTTTGGGGATTGCGGCGCAAATGGGGCTACATGATTCAGGAGAGCATACCCATGAAATGGGGCAGCTTTTATTTACCCAACAGGGCTGTATTCGCATTAGCTTGGAAAATAAAATCTCTTTATTGCCTCCGGGACGAGTGGCTTGGATCCCGCCATTTATCCAGCATAGAGCGCAAATGCGCGCATCTGTCGGTTATCGTTCGGTGTATCTCAATCAAGATTACTCGGCACAAATATCAAGTAACGTGAGTATTTTGAAGGTTTCGCCGTTATTAAGGGAATTACTAGAGATAATTGCACTAACATCATTTGATAGCGACTGGAAAGAAGGGCGTTTAGCGAATTTAATCCCTGTGTTTATTGATGAATTACAGAGTGCAACAACCGAGCCTACCTTACTGTCATTTCCTCAGGATCGACGTTTTAACTGTTTAGACATGGAATTATTACCACCGCCGTTAAATGTATTAGCTCAGACGATAGGGGCAAGTGAAAAAACAATTTCAAGGATTTTTCTGCGAGAAACGGGCATGACCTATCAAGCTTGGCGTCAACAATGGCGATTTATTAAAGCGCTGGAACTATTGGCTTTGGATAAACCATATTACTATATTACTCAAGAGCTTGGGTTAGCCAGTGATAGCGCCTTTATTAGCTTTTTTCGCAAAATGAGCGGGTGTACTCCACGGGAGTATCAGCGATAATCATCGATAAAAAGCCCCGAAAAATCGAGGCTTATTCATCAATAATTGAGTGAGAATTCAACCATTATTTTTTGGAGATGTCAGAGCTAAATTCGCGTTTGTCATAACCAGTATATAGCTGACGAGGGCGCGCAATTTTCAGACCATCATCATGCATTTCGTTCCAGTGAGCGATCCAACCGATAGTACGGGCGATAGCAAAAATAACGGTGAACATTGAAGATGGAATCCCCATTGCTTTCAAAATGATACCCGAGTAGAAGTCAACGTTCGGGTATAATTTCTTCTCAATGAAGTACGGGTCGTTCAGTGCAATACGTTCTAATTCCATCGCCACTTCTAACAAACCATCGTTGAGGTTTAATTCTTTTAAAACTTCATGGCAAGTTTCGCGCATGACGGTAGCACGCGGGTCATGGTTTTTATACACACGGTGACCAAAGCCCATTAGGCGGAAAGAGTCATTTTTATCTTTCGCGCGTTCGATAAATGCTGGGATATGTTCAACCGTTTGGATCTCTTCAAGCATGCGTAAACAAGCTTCGTTAGCACCGCCGTGTGCAGGCCCCCACAGAGATGCGATACCCGCAGCGATACACGCAAATGGGTTTGCACCAGAAGAACCTGCGGTACGAACTGTTGAGGTTGATGCATTTTGCTCGTGGTCAGCGTGCAAAATTAAAATTCTGTCCATTGCGCGTTCAAGCACTGGATTAACAACGTATTCTTCACATGGAGTAGAGAACATCATGTGCAAGAAATTACCCGCGTAAGAAAGATCATTACGAGGATAAACAAAAGGTTGACCAATTGAATATTTATAACACATTGCTGCCACGGTAGGCATTTTAGACAGCAAACGGTACGCAGTGATTTCACGGTGACGAGGGTTATTAACATCCAGAGCATCATGATAGAACGCCGCTAATGCACCTGTTACACCACACAGAACAGCCATCGGGTGAGAGTCACGACGGAAACCATTAAGCATTCGGGTGATTTGCTCGTGGATCATCGTGTGGCGAGTTACCGTATATTTGAATGTTTCGTATTGTTCTTGGGTTGGTGCTTCGCCGTAGAGCAGGATATAACAAACTTCGAGGTAAGTTGCTTTAGTCGCAAGTTGGTCAATAGGATAACCGCGGTGGAGTAGGATACCTTGGTCACCATCGATATAGGTAATTTTTGATTCACATGACGCTGTCGAGGTAAAACCTGGGTCGTATGTAAAAAACCCTTTTGAACCTAAAGTTCGTACATCGATAACATCTTGACCAATTGTAGGGGTTAGAATGTCTACTTCAATAGTACCTTTACTCTCAGTCATTATCTTAGCTTTGTTATCAGCCATTAACGGTCTCCTTAGCGCTTGATAATCCACACTCAACAACCCTGAACTCAGCGTTATACTGTGTCTTTGCGCATTGTTCTATCGGTGAGGTGAGAAAGTTAGCCAGATATCACATAAAACGCTGAAATCTTGCGACCGATAACAATGTGTTAGGTTGTTTATGAGTGTATAGGGCGTTATGTTCTTTTTTTGTTGTTTTCTCTACAATATCATTATTTATGGTAAGGGAAACAACTTTCATAACTTTTGTTTATACTTGCATACTCATTCACACTACTTACATGACGTAGAGTCATCCGTAACGTATTCAGATAAATCTGCCAGCCCTATATGTAAGATAAATGTTGAATCATTGTCAAATAAGATAAGCACATTTATATAAAATGTTTAAATCGTGATCCTTCTCACTGTTCGGGCTAAATGTCTCCAAACCTTTTGTGTGGGAATTGTAATAACAATGTGAAGACTTTATACTGGCACCAGGTCTCCGGATTACCCTGTAGTAGGAGTTCCCAGCGTGATCAGTATGCAATTTTACTCAAACATGATGGATTAGAGTTTGCGTTAAGTTGCATTTTGTACCCCTGTCGCTGTCTGATTTCCACCCCAGGTCCGGAGGATGGAAAATAATAAAGAGCTGTGTGGGCAAAATTGTGAAAAAACAAAGACCTGTCAACCTTGATTTGCAGACGATACATTTCCCGATTACTGCAATATCGTCTATCTTGCACCGTGTCTCTGGCGTCATTACTCTCATCGCAGTTGGTATTCTGCTTTGGTTGCTAGGGACTTCTCTCTCCTCTCCAGAAGGTTTTCAATACGCGTCTGAATTAATGACTGGCTTTTTTGCTAAGTTCATTCTTTGGGGCATCTTGACGGCTTTGGCTTACCACATTTGTGGTGGTATTCGCCATATGCTGATGGATTTCGGCTGTGTTGATGAAACCCTTGCTGCTGGTAATTCATCTGCAAAAATTACATTTGTTATTACCGTAATTCTGGCAATTCTGGCGGGGATCTTAGTATGGTAAGTAATGCTTCAGCTTTAGGCCGTACTGGTATCCAGGACTGGCTGTTAATTCGTGGTTCAGCGATTCTTATCGTTCTCTACGTACTCTACATCGTTGGCTTCGTGGCGATCAATGATATTACCTACGAAGTGTGGCGTGGCTTCTTTGCCTCCTCTGTGACAAAAGTATTCACTATCCTCACATTGTTCTCAATTCTTGTACATGCCTGGATTGGTATGTGGCAAGTACTGACTGACTATGTTAAGCCGATCGCAATTCGTTTAGTCCTGCAACTCGCTATTGTTGTTGGTCTGCTGGCTTACTTAATTTACGGAACAATTGTTGTGTGGGGTGCATAAATGAATCTGCCAATCAGAGAGTTTGACGCTATTGTTATCGGTGCGGGCGGTGCAGGTATGCGCGCAGCACTACAAATTTCGCAACAAGGCTTATCTTGTGCTTTGTTGTCAAAAGTATTTCCAACTCGTTCTCATACGGTATCAGCGCAAGGCGGTATTACTGTTGCATTAGGTAACACCCATCCTGATAACTGGGAATGGCACATGTATGACACCGTTAAAGGTTCAGACTATATCGGTGACCAAGACGCTATCGAGTACATGTGTAAAACTGGGCCAGAAGCTATCCTTGAATTAGAACATATGGGATTGCCTTTCTCTCGTCTTGAAGATGGGACTATTTATCAACGTCCATTCGGTGGTCAGTCTAAGAATTTCGGTGGCGAGCAAGCGGCACGTACTGCTGCAGCTGCTGACCGTACTGGTCACGCGCTGTTACATACGCTGTATCAGCAAAACCTAAAAAATCACACCACAATTTTCTCCGAATGGTATGCACTGGATTTAGTGAAAAACCAAGATGGCGATATCGTGGGTTGTACCGCAATTTGCATGGAAACGGGTGAACTGGTTTATTTCAAAGCCAAAGCTACGATTCTTGCAACGGGTGGGGCGGGGCGTATTTATCAGTCTACAACCAACGCACATATCAATACTGGCGATGGTGTCGGTATGGCCGTTCGTGCAGGTGTTCCATTGCAAGATATGGAAATGTGGCAATTCCACCCAACAGGTATTGCGGGTGCGGGTGTTCTGGTCACAGAAGGCTGTCGTGGTGAAGGCGGTTACTTGCTGAATAAAGACGGTGAGCGCTTCATGGAACGTTATGCACCAAATGCGAAAGACCTTGCGGGTCGTGACGTTGTTGCGCGTTCAATCATGATTGAAATTCGTGAAGGTCGTGGTTGTGAAGGTCCGTGGGGTCCTCACGCTAAACTGAAACTGGACCACTTAGGGAAAGATGTTCTGGAGTCTCGTTTGCCGGGTATTCTTGAGCTTTCTCGTACCTTTGCTCACGTTGACCCAGTTAAAGAGCCTATTCCAGTTATCCCTACTTGCCACTACATGATGGGCGGTATCCCTACTAAGGTTACTGGTCAAGCTATTCGTTATAACGAAAAAGGCGAAGACGAAGTGATCCCAGGCCTGTTTGCGGTGGGTGAAATCGCTTGTGTGTCTGTACACGGTGCTAACCGTTTAGGTGGTAACTCACTGCTGGATCTCGTTGTATTCGGTCGTTCTGCTGGTCTGCACTTGAACGAATCCATTATGGAGCAAGGCCCAATGCGCGATGCGTCTGAATCAGACCTCGATGAAGCTATGGCTCGCTTCAACCGTTGGGAAAACGCACGCACTGGTGAAGATCCTGCTCAGATCCGTAAAGCTCTGCAATCTTGTATGCAGAACAACTTCTCCGTATTCCGCGAAGGGGATGCTATGGCGAAGGGCTTAGAAGAGCTGAAAGAAATTCGCGAGCGTCTGAAAAATGCACGTCTGGATGACACTTCAACTGAGTTTAATACTCAGCGTATTGAGTGTTTAGAGCTGGATAACCTGATGGAAACGGCTTACGCAACGGCGCAAGCAGCTAACTTCCGTACAGAAAGTCGTGGCGCACACAGTCGCTTTGACTTCCCAGATCGTGATGATGCAAATTGGTTATGTCACTCATTATATCTACCGCAATCTGAAACGATGACTCGTCGCGAAGTGAACATGCAACCTAAGTTGCGTGAGGCCTTCCCACCGAAGATTCGTACTTATTAATGCGTGGTGTTAATCCAGTTGCGGAGAAATAAATTATGAAATTAGAATTTTCGATTTATCGCTATAATCCAGATGTAGACAACGCACCACGCATGCAAGATTACACCCTTGAAGTCAAAGATGGGCGTGACATGATGCTGCTAGATGCGTTGATTCAATTAAAAGAACAAGACCCAACATTGTCTTTCCGTCGTTCTTGTCGTGAAGGGGTATGTGGTTCTGATGGCGTAAACATGAACGGTAAGAATGGGCTGGCTTGTATTACGCCACTGTCTGCTTTGACCCGTAATGGTAAAAAAATTGTGATCCGTCCATTGCCAGGTTTGCCAGTTGTGCGTGACCTGATTATTGACATGACGCAGTTCTATACCCAGTACGAAAAAATTCGCCCATATCTTCTTAATGATAATAAGAATCCACCGGCGCGTGAAAACTTACAGTCACCTGCACAACGTGAAAAACTCGATGGTCTCTATGAGTGTATTTTGTGTGCATGCTGTTCTACTTCATGTCCATCTTTCTGGTGGAATCCGGACAAGTTTATCGGTCCTGCGGGTCTGTTAGCTGCGTATAGATTCTTAATTGATAGTCGCGATACTGAAACGGATTCACGATTAGATGATCTGAACGACGCTTTTAGTGTTTTCCGCTGTCATAGCATTATGAATTGTGTCAATGTATGCCCTAAAGGACTTAATCCGACTAAAGCTATCGGTCATATTAAATCTATGTTGTTAAAACATAGCGCATAAAACCGGTATAGCCTGCGGTACCTGAGTACCGTAGGCTAAATGCGGATAGCACAAAATAAACACTTAAAGTAAAAAATAAGCGTAAAGTAAAATTCAGTGAAACAAGTGCGAAGTAAAAGTGAAAGTAAAAAGCCAACTGCAAAAAAAGATGAAGATGCATGTAAAAACAAGGAACCTTTAAAAACCGCAGCCAGTTTTTAAAGGTTCCTTAAAAGGGAAACCCTTAATTGATAAAAGGGACTCCCAAAGTGAGAACATGCAAAAAGCACGTCCAAGAGAACCTTTATCGAGGTCGCTTAAATGCGGCAATTAGTTAACCACGGCGAAAACTAAAGCTTATAAAGCTTAAGGGATCACAATGCAGAACGGCGTAATGAAGGACTGGCTGGATTCAAGCTTTCTGGCAGGCGCGAACCAGTCTTATATAGAACAGCTCTATGAAGATTATCTGACTGACCCTAATTCCGTAGATGCAGAGTGGAGAGAAATCTTCCAGCAACTACCTGGAGTAGGTACTAGTGGTGAGCAATTACATTCGCAAGCACGAGATTATTTCCGTCGCTTAGCAAAAGATTCCACCCGTTACCATACCTCTGTTAGCGATCCTACGATCGATGCAAAACAAGTCAAAGTTTTGCAACTTATCAATGCCTTCCGTTTCCGCGGACATCAAAATGCCAATCTCGACCCATTAGGACTTTGGAAGCGTGAAGCTGTTCCAGATCTGGACCCTACATTCCATAATCTGACCAAAGAAGATTTTGACGAGACTTTCAATGTGGGTTCATTTGCGATTGGCAAAGAAACCATGAAACTCAGTGAGCTATATGACCACCTGAAGCGCATCTATTGCGGTTCAATCGGTGCGGAGTATATGCATATCACTAATACCGAAGAAAAACGTTGGATCCAACAGCGTCTTGAATCCGTGAATGTTGCAGAACAATTTACTAAAGAAGAAAAACGTCGCTTCTTAGCTGAATTAACCGCAGCAGAAGGGCTTGAGCGTTATTTAGGCGCTAAATTCCCTGGTGCGAAACGCTTCTCTTTAGAGGGCGGTGATGCATTAATTCCAATGCTGAAAGACCTGATCCATCATGCCGGAAAACAAGATACCCGTGAAGTTGTACTGGGTATGGCACACCGTGGACGCTTAAACGTTTTAATCAATATTCTGGGTAAAAAACCTGCTGAATTATTTGATGAGTTTGCGGGTAAACATAAAGACCACTCAAGCGCAGGTGACGTAAAATATCACCAAGGTTTCTCGTCTGACTTTGAAACGGCCGGTTCACGAGTTCACTTAGCGTTAGCATTTAACCCGTCTCACCTTGAAATCGTGAGCCCAGTGGTTATCGGTTCTGTTCGTGCTCGTCGTGACCGTCTTGATGAAGGTCGCAGCAACATGGTTCTGCCAATCACTATTCATGGTGACTCGGCAGTAACAGGTCAGGGTGTTGTTCAAGAAACATTGAACATGTCTCAGGCCCGTGGTTATGAAGTTGGCGGTACGATGCGTATCGTTATTAATAACCAAGTTGGTTTTACTACGTCGAACCCGAAAGATACACGCTCAACTGAATATTGTACTGATATCGTGAAAATGGTGCAGGCACCAATTTTCCACGTTAATGCTGATGATCCTGAAGCCGTTGCATTCGTGACTCGCTTAGCATTAGATTTCCGTAACACCTTTAAGCGCGATGTCATGGTCGACTTAGTGTGTTATCGCCGTCATGGTCACAACGAAGCTGATGAGCCAAGTGCAACTCAGCCAATTATGTACCAGAAAATCAAACAGCATCCTACACCACGTAAAATCTATGCAGATCGTTTAATTGAAGAAGGCATCGTTTCAGCGAATGAAGTCACTGAAATGGTTAACCTGTATCGTGATGCATTAGACCGTGGCGATTGTGTCGTTGATGAATATCGTGAGATGGGGCTGAATGCTTATACATGGGAACCGTATCTGAACCATGAGTGGCATGAAGAATATAAATCAAGCTATGACATCAAGCGTTTAACTGAGCTGGCGACTAAGCTAAGCACAATCCCTGAGGGTATTGTTGCTCAATCTCGAGTTGAGAAAATTTATGCGGACCGCGCTGAAATGGCGAAAGGTAACAAATTACTCGATTGGGGTGCAGCAGAAACTTTAGCTTACGGTACGCTAGTTGATGAAGGTGTTCCAATTCGTCTATCTGGTGAAGATGCGGGTCGCGGTACATTCTTCCATCGCCATGCAGTTGTACACAACCAAACCAACGGTTCAGTATATGTTCCACTGCAAAATGTTCATAGTGGTCAAGGCGTATTCAACGTTTGGGACTCTGTTCTAACTGAAAACGCAGTATTGGCATTTGAATATGGTTATGCAACAACTGAACCTCGTGCTTTAACTATTTGGGAAGCTCAGTTTGGTGACTTTGCTAACTGTGCTCAGGTGGTTATTGACCAATTTATTAGCTCGGGTGAGCAGAAATGGGGTCGGATGTGTGGTCTGGTGATGTTATTACCTCATGGTTATGAAGGCCAAGGTCCAGAACACTCCTCAGCTCGTTTAGAGCGTTACCTGCAACTGTGTGCGGATCAAAACATGCAAGTGTGTGTGCCATCAACACCAGCTCAGGTTTATCACATGTTACGCCGTCAAGCGCTGCGCGATATGCGTCGTCCTCTGATTGTTATGTCTCCTAAATCACTGTTACGTCATCCATTAGCGGTATCTAGCATCGATGAGCTGGCAAATGGAAAATTCCAACCAGTTATCAGTGAAATCGATGAAATCAATCCGAAAAATGTGAAACGTGTCGTTCTGTGTTCCGGTAAAGTTTATTACGATTTGTTAGAGCAACGTCGTAAGAACGAGCAAACCGATGTTGCGATCGTGCGTATTGAGCAGTTATATCCGTTCCCGCATGACGACATCCAAAAAGTATTGGCTCAATATGCTCATGTGAAAGATTTTGTTTGGTGTCAAGAAGAGCCGCTAAACCAAGGCGCTTGGTATTGCAGCCAACATAATTTCCATGAGGCAATCCCAGCAGGCGCAAGTTTACGCTATGCCGGTCGAGCAGCTTCTTCTTCTCCAGCTGTTGGATATAACTCCGTTCACCAGGAACAACAAGCGGCCCTGGTTAATGACGCTTTGAACATTGCATAATTAAAGGATAGAAAATGAGTAGCGTAGAAATTCTTGTTCCCGATCTTCCTGAATCCGTCGCTGACGCAGCGGTTGCCACATGGCATAAAAAACCAGGTGACAGTGTTCAGCGTGATGAAGTCCTGGTTGAAATCGAGACAGATAAAGTTGTTTTAGAAGTTCCTGCAAGTGAAGCGGGTATTTTAGAAGCGATCATTGAAGAAGAAGGCGCAACTGTTTTATCTAAACAGCTATTGGGCCGTATTCGTTTAGGTGATAGTACTGGTATTCCTGCTGAAGTGAAAGAAGCGGCACCAGCACCAGCAGCTCGCCAAACTGCAAGTTTAGAAGAAGAAAGCAATGATGCTCTGAGCCCAGCAATTCGTCGTCTGGTAGCAGAGCACGGTCTGAACCCAGCAGATATTAAAGGTACGGGTGTTGGTGGACGTCTGACTCGCGAAGATGTTGACAAGCACTTAGCCGCTAAACCAGCTGCGGCAGCAGCACAAGCGCCAGCTGCGCCACAAGCTCCGTTAGCTCACCGCAGTGAAAAACGTGTACCAATGACACGCCTGCGTAAACGTATCGCGGAACGCCTGCTGGAAGCTAAAAATAGCACCGCAATGTTAACCACATTTAATGAAGTTAACATGCAGCCAATCAAAGATTTACGTGCTCAATATGGTGATGCATTCGAAAAACGTCACGGTGTACGTTTAGGCTTTATGTCTTTCTACATCAAAGCCGCAGTTGAAGCACTGAAACGCTACCCAGAAGTTAACGCTTCTATTGATGGCACTGACGTGGTTTACCATAACTATTTCGATATCAGTATTGCCGTTTCAACACCGCGTGGTCTGGTAACGCCAGTTCTGCGTGATGTTGATGCTATGAGCATGGCTGACATTGAGAAAAATATTAAAGAGCTGGCTGTCAAAGGTCGCGACGGTAAATTAACCGTTGAAGATTTAAGTGGCGGTAACTTCACTATCACGAATGGTGGTGTGTTCGGTTCTCTGATGTCTACTCCAATCATTAACCCACCACAAAGCGCAATCTTAGGCATGCATGCCATCAAAGACCGCCCAATGGCTGTTAACGGTAAAGTAGAAATTCTTCCAATGATGTATTTAGCGCTTTCTTATGATCACCGCCTAATCGATGGTCGTGAATCAGTAAGTTTCTTAGTTGCTATTAAAGATATGTTGGAAGATCCAACTCGTTTACTGTTAGACGTATAGAAACATAACAGGGCAGGGTACAACCTGCCCGGTCTGAGGTAACCGATGCAGCCAGTTTTCTGGCTGCTAAATCTGTAACAATTGCAAGGGGCGATACACGCTCCTCCAGACTCAATTATGGATAGAACATCATGAATTTACACGAGTATCAGGCAAAACAGCTTTTTACACGCTATGGCTTACCCGCTCCAACTGGCTATGCCTGTTCATCAGTAGAAGAAGCAGTAGCTGCAGCGAAAAAAATCGGTAATGGTCCATGGGTTATCAAATGCCAAGTTCACGCAGGTGGACGTGGTAAAGCTGGTGGCGTAAAAGTTACAAAAGATATCAATGACATCAGCGAGTTTGCTGAAAAGTGGTTAGGTAAAAATCTGGTCACTTACCAAACTGATGCAAATGGTCAGCCTGTAAACCAAATCTTGGTTGAAAGCGCAACTGACATTGCTAAAGAGCTGTATTTAGGTGCAGTTGTTGACCGTGGAACACGTCGTGTTGTGTTCATGGCATCAACTGAAGGCGGCGTTGAAATTGAAAAAGTTGCCGAAGAAACACCAGAACTGATTCATAAAGCGGCTATCGATCCACTGACAGGGCCTATGCCTTATCAAGGCCGTGAATTAGCCTTTAAATTAGGCTTAACTGGAAAGCAAGTTAGCCAATTCGCGAAAATTTTCATGGGCTTAGCAACCATGTTCTTAGAGCGCGACTTAGCTCTGATCGAAGTTAACCCATTAGTTATCAATACTGAAGGCGACTTAATTTGCTTAGATGGTAAATTAGGCGTTGATAGTAACGCACTGTATCGCCAAGCTGAAATGCGTGAAATGCACGATCCATCTCAAGAAGATGCGCGTGAAGCTCAAGCGGCTCAATGGGAACTAAACTACGTAGCGCTGGATGGTAACATCGGTTGTATGGTTAACGGCGCGGGTCTTGCAATGGGTACGATGGATATCGTTAAATTGCACGGCGGTTCCCCAGCTAACTTCCTTGATGTTGGTGGCGGTGCAACTAAAGAACGCGTAACTGAAGCATTTAAAATTATCCTTTCAGATAAGAGCGTTAAAGCCGTATTCGTAAACATTTTTGGTGGTATCGTTCGCTGTGACCTGATTGCAGACGGCATCATTGGTGCAGTAGAAGAAGTTGGCGTAAATGTACCAGTAGTTGTACGTTTAGAAGGTAACAATGCAGAGTTAGGTGCGAAAAAACTGGCAGATAGCGGTTTAAATATTATCGCAGCAAACAGCCTGACAGATGCAGCTAAGAAAGCAGTAGCAGCGGCGGAGGCTAAATAATGTCTATTTTAATCGATAAAAACACCAAAGTAATTTGCCAAGGTTTTACTGGCGGTCAAGGTACTTTCCACTCCGAACAAGCTATTGCTTACGGTACAAAAATGGTTGGCGGTGTAACGCCAGGTAAAGGTGGCACAACTCACCTAGGCCTACCCGTATTTAATACTGTGCGTGAAGCGGTAGAAGCAACAGGCGCAACAGCTTCTGTTATCTATGTTCCAGCACCATTTTGTAAAGATTCTATCCTTGAAGCCATTGATGCTGGTATCAAGTTGATTATCACTATTACTGAAGGTATCCCAACACTGGATATGCTGACTGTTAAAGTGAAATTAGACGAAGCTGGCGTTCGTATGATTGGACCAAACTGCCCAGGTGTAATCACCCCAGGACAGTGCAAAATTGGTATCCAACCGGGTCATATCCATATGCCAGGTAAAGTCGGTATCGTTTCACGTTCAGGTACGTTGACTTATGAAGCGGTTAAACAGACGACTGATGCTGGTTTAGGTCAATCAACCTGTGTTGGTATCGGTGGTGACCCAATCCCAGGCTCAAACTTTATCGATATCCTGAAATTGTTCCAAGAAGACCCACAAACTGAAGCAATTGTTATGATCGGTGAAATTGGTGGTAATGCTGAAGAAGATGCCGCTGCGTATATTAAAGAGCACGTCACTAAACCTGTCGTAGGCTATATTGCTGGTGTTACTGCACCTAAAGGTAAGCGTATGGGTCATGCTGGTGCAATTATCGCGGGTGGTAAAGGTACAGCAGATGAAAAATTTGCTGCTTTAGAAGCCGCAGGTGTTAAAACTGTTCGTAGCCTTGCTGATATCGGCGATGCAGTAAAATCACTGTTAAATAAATAAGCGAAACATGAGCTAATTGCTCAGGTAACGTAAGAGACAGAACCCGTGCTTGCAGAATGAAGCACGGGTTTTTTTGTATTTATATATTAGGAATTTAATTCTGCAAATAGGGTTCTTTAAACTATATCAGCCAAGAATAAACCAGTCTAAAAAGTGATATTTAGAGAGTTTTTTATTTGCTTGCAAATAGCACATTACGCATATTAGTCAAATTTTGCAGTAGATCAATTTTTATATTTATAGTGATATTTGATTAACTGAATATAGGGGATTAACTACGATTATTCTCTTTATTTATAAATTAAGTAATAACTTAAAAATAAGCTGCTATTATAAAATAGACATTCTTTTTTAGATGTATTAAAGAAGACGTTATAAGTTTGTTTTAATCTTATTAAAAAAGTAAAAAGTTATATATCAATGATAATAACAGGTAGTTAACAACTAACTAACTATTATTTGATTCGAGACGAATGAAATTAACAAGCTAGAAAAAATTGACTTAGATCAATCTATTACCACTGGCTTTATTTGTTTAAATTGCTTAAATTGGTACTCGATCAAATACCTATTTTTCTATTAAAGGGTATAATTATTGATATAACTTCAGAATTCAAATCTGAATCACGTAAAAGAAGTTTATTGTATGTGAAGATAGGCGTACTATTATTATGGTAGGTTTTTTCCTTTACTTTTGTTAATTATTTGTTGTTTTGAGGCATTTTTTGCTGGTAGTTAAGAGGCTTTCCCGTTTAATACTGGAAGCTGGGTTGCCGCAAGTCGGTGTCTTCCTGCTAGGAGCAAGGAGTCAAGATGTTTGATATTGTCGAACTGTCACGATTACAGTTTGCCTTAACCGCGATGTACCACTTCCTATTCGTACCATTAACGCTAGGTATGGCGTTTTTGCTTGCGATCATGGAGACGGTATATGTGCTGTCCGGTAAACAAATTTATAAAGATATGACTAAGTTCTGGGGTAAGTTATTTGGTATTAACTTTGCCCTAGGTGTTGCAACTGGTCTGACTATGGAGTTCCAATTTGGTACTAACTGGTCATACTACGCCCACTATGTTGGAGATATCTTCGGTGCGCCTCTGGCAATCGAAGGATTGATGGCATTCTTCTTAGAATCTACCTTTGTTGGTTTATTCTTCTTTGGTTGGGATCGTTTAAGCAAAACTCAGCACCTTGCGGTGACTTGGTTAGTTGCTTTAGGTTCTAACTTCTCAGCACTGTGGATTCTGGTAGCGAACGGTTGGATGCAAAACCCAATCGCTGCAGACTTTAACTACGAAACAATGCGAATGGAAATGCTTAGCTTCTCCGAGCTAGTTCTTAACCCAGTCGCACAAGTTAAATTCGTACATACTGTTGCAGCAGGCTACTGTACTGGTGCTATGTTCATTCTGGGTATCAGCTCTTACTACCTACTTAAAGGTCGTGATGTTGCGTTTGCTAAACGTTCTTTTGCAATTGCTGCAAGCTTTGGTATGGCGGCGGTCTTATCTGTTATCGTTCTTGGTGATGAATCAGGTTACGAAATGGGTGACGTGCAGAAAACAAAGCTGGCCGCTGTTGAGGCAGAGTGGGAAACACATGCTCCTCCAGCTGCATTTAACCTAATCGCGTTCCCAAGCAATGAAAAAGAAGAGAATACATTCTCTATCTCAATTCCTTGGGCAATGGGTATCATTGCAACTCGCTCTATTGATACGCCAGTATTAGGTCTGAAAGATCTGATGAAGCAACACGAAGTTCGTATCCGTAACGGTATGGTTTCTTATGGTCAGCTACAACAATTATTAGATGGTGATAAGAGTCCTGAACTGCGCGCTGCATTTGAAGCAAGCAAAAAAGACCTCGGTTATGGTCTTCTGTTAAAACAATATGCTCCAAATGTTGTTGATGCGACTGAAGAACAAATCCAAAAAGCTGTTAAAGACAGTATTCCAAACGTAGCGCCACTGTTCTGGGCATTCCGTATCATGGTTGCAGTTGGTTTCGCATTACTGCTAATCGTTGGTTGGGCATTCCTGTCAGTTATTCGTAACCGTATTGGTAAAAGCAAATTACTGTTACGCCTTGCGTTGTTCGGTATTCCATTACCTTGGATTGCAATTGAATCAGGTTGGTTTGTGGCAGAGTACGGTCGTCAACCGTGGGCAATTGGTGAAGTGTTACCGGTTTCGGTTGCACACTCTAATTTAACACCTCAAGATCTGATCTTCTCTCTGGTACTGATCTGTGGTCTGTATACACTGTTCTTGATTGCTGAAATGTTCTTAATGTTCAAATTCGCTCGTAAAGGGCCTAGTAGCCTGAAAACCGGTCGTTATCATTTTGAACAAAAAAATAGTTCAGCACACGACGTTCAGTAAACAGGAGTCCACTTATGTTTGATTATGAAGTTCTTCGATTTGTGTGGTGGATCCTTATCGGCGTGCTGCTGATTGGGTTTGCTGTCACGGATGGTTTTGACATGGGCGTTGGCTTCTTATTACCTATCTTAGGTAAAACAGATACTGAACGCCGCGTTATGATTAATGCTGTTGCACCGCATTGGGATGGTAACCAAGTTTGGTTAATCACCGCGGGTGGTGCAATGTTTGCTGCATGGCCACAAGTTTATGCTGCTTCATTCTCTGGCTTCTATGTTGCTATGATTTTGGTATTAGCTGCATTGTTCTTCCGTCCGGTTGGTTTCGACTACCGTTCAAAACTGGAGAACCCAAAATGGCGTAGCATGTGGGACTGGGGTCTGTTTATTGGTGGTTTCGTTCCGCCATTAGTTATCGGTGTTGCATTTGGTAACCTGTTATTGGGTGTTCCACTGCAAATTGATAACCAGCAGTATCTGACTTATACAGGTAATCTGTTTGGTCTGTTAAACCCATATGGCTTGTTAGCTGGTGTTGTTGGTTTAATGATGATTGTTACCCAAGGTGCAACTTATCTGCAAATGCGTACGACAGGTGAACTTCACCTACGTACCCGTAAAGCCACGTATATTTGTGCGCTGATCACGTTAGTTGCTTTTGCGGGTGCTGGTGTATGGTTAGTTATGGGTATCGATGGTTATGTTGTGACTTCAGCAATAGACCCATATGCTCCATCTAACCCACTGAACAAAACTGTAGAAGTCGCTTCTGGTGCATGGTTAACTAACTTTAACACGTATCCAATCCTGTGGGCTTTACCTGCTCTAGGTGTTGGGTTACCGCTGTTAACGATGATTGCAACTAAAGCAGACAAAAATGGTTGGGCGTTCTTATTTTCATCATTGACTATCGCATGTATTATTTTGACATGTGGTGTTGCAATGTTCCCGTTCATCATGCCATCAAGCATCATGCCAAATGCAAGCTTGACCATGTGGGATGCGACATCTAGCTTGTTCACTCTGCAAGTCATGACTGTTGTTGCGATCATTTTTGTCCCACTCATTCTGTGCTACACCGCTTGGTGTTACTACAAAATGTTTGGTCGTTTGGACAAAAACTTTATCGAAAGCAACAAGCATTCACTGTATTAAGGAGCATAACATATGTGGTATTTCGCCTGGATCCTCGGCACTCTGTTAGCTTGTAGTTTTGCAGTGATTGCAGCATTAGCTCTTGAGCACTCAGAAAGTGCAAAAGAAGCTAAAACAGCTAAAGATGGTGAGTAAATAATATGCTGATGGATAAAACCTATCAGCTATTAGGAAAGGGCCCTATTAGGGCCCTTATCCTTGTATTAGCTTTAGTTACAGCTGGTACTGTTATGTGGGATCCATCCCTATTTGCAGCCAATACTAGCTCATTTCCTATCTGGCTAGGTTTCCTAATGATATGGGCAACTTGCAGCGCGATTATTTTTGGGGTGGGTTTCCTACCTAATAAAATCATCTGGCGAGTGTTGTTCCATCCATTGCCTGCCATCATCATTCTTATCTGGGGACTAATTAAAGTCTTCAGTTAATCTAAATTCAGATTGTGGGTCATGAGATCCACAATTATTTTTGATATCTTTACCTGCAAAGTGATTCCAAAGCGTCACGGTCTTGCGTATAGTGGCACCGTTAATTAATTTAACCTAAGACGGAGTGATTTTTATGTTATTTCGCTGGCCTGTTCGCGTGTATTATGAAGACACTGATGCGGGCGGAGTTGTATATCATGCACGTTATCTGGCTTTTTTTGAGCGCGCAAGAACGGAAATGTTGCGAAATAAAGGTATCAATCAACAAAGTTTACTCGCAGAGAACCTAGGATTTGTTGTCAAAAATATGACAATCGACTTTATTAAGGGTGCTCGGTTAGATGACCTGCTGGAAGTTGAAACGGAAATCGTTGAAATAAAACGAGCTTCTTTAAAATTTCAGCAAAGGTTAGTTGATTCGCAAGGTAACTTGCTTTGTGGGGCGACCGCCCTAATTGCTTGTGTGGACATTTCTAAAATGAAGCCAAAAGCGCTTCCTGAGTCTATTGTCGCGGAGTTTAAACAGTGACTGACATGAATATCTTGGATTTATTCCTAAAAGCGAGCCTATTGGTTCAGATCATTATGTTCGTTTTGCTTGGATTTTCTATTGCATCGTGGGCCATCATTATTCAAAGAACCAAAATTTTAAACGCGGCAACCCGTGAGGCTGAAGCGTTCGAAGATAAATTTTGGTCAGGTATTGAACTGTCTCGTTTGTATAAAGAGAGTCAGGCACGCCGTGATGCACTAGGTGGCACAGAGCAAATTTTTTACTCTGGCTTCAAAGAATTTGTACGTTTACACCAAGCGAATATCCATGCACCGGATGCCGTCATTACTGGCGCAGCACGTGCAATGCGTATTTCCATGAACCGTGAATTGGAATCTGTAGAGTCACATATCCCATTTTTAGGTACAGTAGGGTCGATTAGCCCTTATATTGGTCTATTTGGTACCGTTTGGGGAATTATGCATGCATTTATCGCATTGGGTGCGGTAAAGCAAGCAACGCTACAAATGGTTGCACCGGGTATTGCGGAAGCGCTGATTGCAACTGCAATTGGTTTATTTGCGGCAATCCCTGCTGTTATGGCATTCAACCGCTTAAACTTACGCGTGAATAAACTTGAACAAAGCTACGATAACTTTATGGAAGAATTCCTAGCTATCCTGCATCGTCAAGCATTCTCTGCAGATAAGAAATAAGACGGGGAGAAAAGCGAATGGCGCGCAATAGTCGCAAACGTGAGCTGAAATCCGAAATCAACATAGTCCCATTACTGGACGTATTGTTGGTGCTTTTGCTGATCTTTATGGCAACAGCGCCTATTATTTCTCAGAGTGTGGAAGTTGAATTGCCGGATGCTACAGATACTCAAACCGTATCATCAAGTGATAACCCCCCTGTGATTTTAGAAGTGGCAGGGGTTGATCAATATAATATGTTGATCGATGGTGAGCGTTTAGAGTTACTGCCACCAGAACAAATTTCAGCAGAGGCAAAAGCACAATTAGAGAAAAATCCTAAAACGGTTTTCTTAATTGGCGGAGCTAAAGAAGTTCCTTATGATGAAGTGATTAAGGCGCTGAATCTGTTACATGGGGCAGGGATCAAATCTGTTGGTTTGATGACTCAACCTATTTAATTTGTCCAGCCACTGTTCTTGTGGCTTGGATGTAGTTTGAAAAGAAACGATTCTTTTTTTGGAAACCAGAGTGGGAAAGACAAAAGAGAAACAGGATAACTTAAAGCGTTCATTAATGGTGTCGATTGGATTGCACATCTTATTGGTTGCTTTAATCGTTATAGGCTCTTTAGTGACAGTCGTTCAACTTGGCGGCGGTGGAGAAGAGGGAACGGTCATTGATGCAGTCATGGTCGATCCTGGTGCTGTTGTTGAGCAATATAATCAATCTCAACAGCAGCAAAAAAGTTCCCAACAAGCAGCTAAAGAACGCAAAGAACAACAACAGAAACAAGATGCTGAGCTGAGAGAAAAGCAGGAGCAGGAACAAAAGCGTCTGCAAAAACTTGAAGAAGAACAAATTCAAACTCAGCGCGAAACTGAACAGCAGCAAAAACAAGCTGAAGAACAGAAAAAGCAAGCTCAAGAAGCAGCCAAAAAAGCGAAGGAAGAGCAAAAATTAGCTGAGGATGCCGCTGCGCAAGCCAAAGCTGAGAAAGAAAAGCTAATTAAAGAGCAGGCTATAGCGAAAGAGAAAGCGGAAGCGCAAGCTAAAAAAGAAGCCGAGGCTGCCAAAGCTAAAGCCGAAAAAGAAGCGAAAGAAAAAGCCGAATCTGATGCTAAAGCTAAGGCTGAAAAAGAAGCTAAAGCAAAAGCTGAAGCTGATGCTAAGGCTAAAGCTGAGAAAGAAGCGAAAGCTAAGGCTGATAAAGAAGCCAAAGATAAAGAAGCTAAAGCTAAGGCCGCTAAAGCCAAAGCTGAAGCCGCAAAAAATGCATCATCCGTTGATGATTTGCTGGGTGATTTAACTGCATCAGGTCCAAGTAAGCAAGGCGGACAGACTGCTGCTGGCAGCGGAGGCGGTAAAAAATCAGGCGCATCTAATGCAGATGTTGATAGCTATGCAGGTAAAATAAAAGCAGCGATCCAAAGTAAATTCTATGACTCAGCGACGTATCGTGGACGGACTTGTGAGCTGCAATTAAAACTGGCACCAGATGGATTATTGGTCAGTATTACACCGAAAAATGGTCCAGCAAATGATCCCGCGCTATGTGAAGCGGCAATAAGAGCGGCAAAACTCGCAACTATGCCAAAACCACCTAGCAGAGAGGTCTATGAAACGTTTAATAAATCAGGCAGCACATTAGTATTTAAGCCTTAATTTTCAATAAGTCAGAGTAGTCTATATTGTAAATTTTTTGGCGATGTAATAAATAGTTTGTGTGCTATCTAGTTTTGTTAGTATACCTTTGTTAAAATTCAGCGAATTATTGCGGTGGTGAATATCGCAGTAAGGGAGATTAGGATGAAGCAGGCGTTTAAAATAGTTTTCGGGTTCCTGATGCTATGGGCTACTGTTGCTCAGGCAGAAATCCGTATTGAGATAACTGAAGGCGTTAACTCAGCTCAACCAATCGGTGTGGTTCCATTTAAGTGGGCGGGTGCAGGTGCGCCACCACAAGAAGTTGGACAGATTGTCGGCGCTGATTTACGTAATAGCGGTAAATTTAACCCTATTGAGCCAAGCCGTATGCCTCAGCAACCGGGAACGGCTTCAGAAGTCATTCCTGATGCTTGGACTGCGTTGGGCATTAATGCTGTTGTCGTTGGTCAAGTTCAGCCAGCCGCAGATGGTAGCTTCGTAGTCAGTTATCAACTAGTTGATGTTGCTGCTAATCCAGGTGCAGTGTTAGCTCAGAACCAATTTAAAGTCACTAAAGATTGGTTACGCTATGCAGCTCATACTGCAAGTGATGAAGTTTTTGAGAAATTGACCGGTATTCGTGGAGCATTCCGTACGCGTATTGCGTATGTAGTGAAAACTAATGGCGGTCAATATCCGTTTGAATTACGCGTTTCAGATTATGACGGATTTAACCAATTTACGGTTCACCGTTCACCTGAACCACTGATGTCACCAGCATGGTCACCAGATGGTCAAAAAATCGCGTATGTAACATTTGAAAGTGGTAGCTCTGCGTTAGTTATCCAGACGCTATCAAGTGGTGCAGTTCGTCAGGTTGCAAAATTCCCACGTCATAATGGGGCGCCTGCGTTCTCACCAGATGGTACTAAATTAGCATTTGCACTGTCTAAGACAGGTAGCCTGAATTTATATGTGATGGACTTAGCAAGTGGGCAAATTCGTCAAGTTACAGATGGTCGTAGTAACAATACTGAACCAAGCTGGATGCCGGATAGCCAAACTTTAGTCTATACTTCGGACCAAGCAGGACGTCCGCAAGTTTATAAAATGAATATTAATGGTGGTAGTCCAGTAAGAGTCTCCTATGAAGGAACTCAAAATCAGGATGCTGATGTAAGCCCGGATGGAACTTTCTTAGTGATGGTCAGCTCCGGGGGCGGTCAACAGCATATCGCCAAACAGGATCTGGCAACGGGTAACGTTGAATATTTAACGACAACGTTTCTAGATGAAACGCCGAGTATCGCACCTAACGGCACTATGGTAATTTATAGCTCCTCTCAAGGCTTGGGGACTATATTGCAGCTAGTTTCGACCGACGGGCGTTTCAAAGCGCGTCTTCCGGCAACCGATGGACAGGTAAAATTTCCTGCCTGGTCGCCGTATCTGTGATGCATAATAATAATGTGTGGCAAAAATATTAAGGATCAAAACGATGCAACTGAACAAAGTGCTTAAAGGGCTGATGATCGCATTACCAATCATGGCAGTCGCAGCTTGTAGCTCTAACAAAAACAATGACCAAAATGGTGCTGATTCTGCTGTGGATCAAACTAATACTGGTCTGTCTGCGGAAGAGCTGGCACGTCAGCAAATGGAACAACTGCAACAGAACAACACTGTTTACTTTGGTTTCGATAAATACAACGTATCTCCAGAGTACGCTGAAATGTTAGATGCACACGCAGCATTCCTGCGTAGCAACCCATCTGTACGTGTTGTTGTTGAAGGTCATGCGGATGAGCGTGGTACTCCAGAATACAACATCGCACTGGGCGAGCGTCGTGCTAACGCAGTTAAAATGTATCTGCAAAGCAAAGGTGTTTCAGGCGACCAAGTTTCACTGGTTTCTTACGGTAAAGAAAAACCAGCTGTGTTAGGTCACACTGAAGCAGACTACGCGAAAAACCGTCGTGCAGTCATTGCATACTAATAGATAAGAGAAATTATCTATTATGAACAGTAACTTCAGACAATTACTAGTCGGTCTGTCGTTATTGGTTGGCGTAGCGGCCCCTTGGGCCGCTATTGCCCAAGCGCCAATCAACAATGTCGGATCTGGTTCCTCTGCAGATCGCCTCACCCAACTTGAGACAGCCGTTAGCTCTCAAGGTCAAATTATTTATCAAATCCAGCAGCAATTAGCCGATAACCAGCGTGACATCGATATGTTACGTGGACAAATTCAAGAAAGTGAATATAAATTGAATCAGGTTGTTGAGCGCCAAAAAGATTTGTATATGCAATTGGACAAAGCGGGTGGCGGTGACTCAGCAACTCCTTCTGATGCAACAGATTCAAGTGCATCAAGTCCCGCGTCATCGACTTCAGATACCTCCGCAGCGGCTCCAAGCTCCGGTGGTAATGAAAAAGATGATTATAATGCCGCAGTTCAGTTAGCCATGAACAGCAAATCAAAAGCACAAATTGATGAGGCTATTGGGGCATTGCAAGGGTTTATCAAAACGTATCCGAAGTCTGGATATCAATCCAATGCTAACTATTGGTTGGGGCAGTTAAACTACAATAAAGGCAGCAAAGATGATGCAGCATTTTACTTTGCAACCGTAGTTAAGCAGTATCCAAAGTCTCAAAAAAGCAGTGAGGCCTTATATAAAGTGGGTCTTATCATGCAAGATAAGGGACAGAAAGATAAAGCAAAAGCTGTTTACCAGCAGGTATTGAAACAATACCCCAATAGTGCAGGTTCAAAACTTGCAGAGAAGAAGTTGAGTGCCCTTTAATTATTAACCCCGAAGCAACATAACCAAACATTTCGGGGTTATCCGTATGATTAGTGCGCACTTAATTCATTTTTTCAAAAAAAGCGTTGCACCCCAGTCAGAAATCAGTAATATAAGCCGCCGTTGATACGAGAAACAGCAGGTTGAGAAATCTGAGTGGTATCAATGAGATTTAAATTTTAGATGGGTCGTTAGCTCAGTTGGTAGAGCAGTTGACTTTTAATCAATTGGTCGCAGGTTCGAATCCTGCACGACCCACCATCTAAAAGTAGTAAACAATTCAAGCAGTACAGATGGGTCGTTAGCTCAGTTGGTAGAGCAGTTGACTTTTAATCAATTGGTCGCAGGTTCGAATCCTGCACGACCCACCATCTAAAGTAGTAAACAATTTAAGTAATATAGATGGGTCGTTAGCTCAGTTGGTAGAGCAGTTGACTTTTAATCAATTGGTCGCAGGTTCGAATCCTGCACG
>NZ_JAMPNQ010000018.1:0-180662 GCF_028479445.1 Providencia sp. PROV210 | reverse complement strand
ATCAACCGCCGATTATTTCAACAAATCGTGCAAAACAGCCACGTTTTGTTGAAAAATAGTACTATAAATTCTCAAACTCTATAGCAAAAGCAGCAACACTATCCCAATTAGTATATTCAATTTCTGTTTTTGGGTCTGTTGGTCCCCCCGTCATCTTCATAATTAGCCGGATCATTACTTTATCAAGCCACTTATAACGAGGATAAAACAGCGCTCCTGCAAATACCGCCTTCAATGTTGGCTGCCACGGACATTTTTCTAAAAACTTGCGAGTATAAACATTTGTCTCAGCGGTATCTTTCCCCTCCTTTCTTGCTGTTAGGTTTACAGCAAAAAAGGCGCTCTTCATCGAATTGAGTTGGGTTTGATGTGTTGCTACGAAGCGTTCAAGTTGCTTATTAAAATGACCGTAACGGATAGATGCGCCAACCAATACTTTATTGTAAGCCGATAAATTGAAGTTTTTATCCGTATTTAAATCACGGATGTCACACTCACACCCAGAGCGACGTAATTGGTCTGCTATCTTTAAAATGATTTTTTTCGTTTGCCCATCAGTGCTGGAGTGTAAAAGTAGATAACTCATCTTCTGTAAAATTCCTAATCATTGCTATCCATTGTTTACTCACGCCAAAACGTTGGCGTAAATAAAACTAATAAAGTAAAGACTTCAAGACGACCAAATAACATTGTCACCACTAAAATCCATTTCCCAGCCGGATTCATACTTGTGAAGTTCTCGGCAACCGTTCCTAACCCAGGCCCAAGGTTATTCAATGTGGTAGCAATTGCAGAAAACGCGGAGAACTCATCAACACCGGTTGCGATAAGTAGCAGTAAACTCACTACAAATACCAAGGCGTATGCAGAAAAGAATCCCCAAACAGCTTCAATAATCCTTTCTGGTAAAGCTCTTTGGCCTAATTTAATGGTATATACCGCATTGGGATGTACTAGTCGTTTCAGTTCACGGGAGCCTTGTAGAAATAAAAGAAGGATACGAATAACTTTTAATCCTCCTCCTGTTGAACCCGCGCATCCCCCAACAAATGCCGCACATAATAAAAGCATCGGTAAGAATAGTGGCCATCCAGAGAAACTGTCCGTTGTGAAGCCTGCGGTGGTTGCCATAGAAACCACTTGGAAAAAGGCCTGATCTAATGTTTGCCCAAAATCAGCATACACAGAGTGGAACATCAACACTGCGGTACAGATCACCACCAGCACAAATTGGAAGCTAATAAACATTCTAAATTCAGGGTCACGCCAATAAATACCAAGGCTTCGTCCTGTTAATACTGCAAAGTGCAAACCGAAGTTACAGCCGGAGATAATTAAAAAAATACCAATAATGGTATTAATTGCTGGGCTATTGAAATAACCAATACTGGCGTCATGGGTAGAAAACCCTCCAATAGCAATAGTAGAGAAGCTATGAGAGATTGCATCAAACACATCCATACCCGCGATCCACAAAGCTATTGCGCACGCGATAGTCAATAGAACGTAGATCAACCAAAGTGTTTTCGCCGTTTCAGCAATCCTAGGACGCATCTTATTATCTTTTAGTGGCCCAGGCATTTCAGCTCGATAGAGCTGCATTCCCCCTACACCTAATAGAGGCAAGATGGCAACTGCCAATACAATGATCCCCATACCACCCAGCCATTGCAACATTTGACGATAAAATAAAATGGCTTTTGGTAACGAATCCAACCCCGTTAAGGTTGTGGCTCCTGTGGTGGTTAAACCGGAAAATGATTCAAAAAATGCATCAGTGACTGATAAGTTTGGTTTTTCCGAGAAGATAAACGGCAACGCCCCAACACTGCCTAGTACTGTCCAGAACAAGACAACAATAAGAAATCCTTCCTTTGCCTTTAACTCATGTCGACTATTGCGAGTCGGTAGCCATAGAAAAAGACCGATTAATAAGGCAGTTACGAATGTTTGGCTAAAAGCTCGCCCCGCACCATCGCGATATATAAGCGCAACAATGCCAGGAATGACCATCGTAAAAGAGAAAATAATGACGAGTAACCCAACGATACGGGTTATTGCGCGAAAGTGCATTCGGCCAGTTCCTTGCTTAGGCTATTTACTATTGCGATTGTTCGATGAGTTTTAATTCACCACGGCTAATATCGCGTAATTTATCATTGACCTCCTGCTCACAGCTAGCAGGAATAGAAATTTGCAAAGATACAGACTCATTATAATCACTGTGTAGAATCATACCATTTACCTGAGCCAATAATTGCTCAACTCCATTGATAAGGGAGTAATCACATATCAAATTAAAGATCTTTTGAGGAACTTTTATTTTTGTGGGCAGGATTTTAAGCGCTTGCTGTACGCCACTTCCATAAGCACGAACCAGCCCTCCTGTTCCTAGCTTTATCCCGCCAAAATAGCGCACTACAACACAGGTAACTTCACCCAAATGACTTCCAAGTAATTGTGCCATGATAGGCTTGCCGGCCGTTCCTGTTGGCTCCCCATCATCAGAAAATCCTAACTGCTGAGAATCATCGGGTCGACCAGCAACAAATGCCCAGCAATGGTGCCGAGCATCTGGGTATTGAGCTTTGATTGATTGGATATAATCTTTCGCGGCATCAATACCTTCGGTATGCGCTATATAAGTAATAAAACGGCTTTTTTTGATCTCTTCCGCAAAAGAGATCGTTTCTGCCGGAATTGAATAGGGTCTCATTACGGTAAATGCAAATCTCGAGTCATATTTTCAATATGGTTATGATGGATAACGATATTATCTTCAATACGAATACCACCATAAGGTTTGAATTGCTCGATTTTATCCCAATTGAAATGTTGACTAAACTCTCCAGCGCGCCAGCCAGATAATAAAGATTCAATAAAATAGAGACCTGGTTCGATTGTTAGCACCATTCTTGGCTCTAATACTCGAGTACAGCGCAAGAAAGGATACATTTTTGGTGCAGCTAAATGTGTACCATCCTCATCTTGCATAAAACCAGCGACATCATGAACTTGCAATCCAAGAGGGTGACCTAAACCATGAGGTAAAAATGGCGTCGTTAACCCATGTTCTACCATTGAGTCTTCGCTAATTCCTTTAACTATCCCATGTTTAACCAATAATCTGGCGATACGGTGATGCATATCAACATGGTAATCCGTATAACGAACGCCAGCTTTAATCGTATGAATTAACGCTAACTGCTCTGCATTTAAATCCGCGACTAATGCAGCAAATTCACTTTTACTTTTGGCGGCATAAGTACGAGTAATATCCGCAGCGTAACCATTATATTCAGCACCTGCATCAATCAGGAAGCTACGAACTTCATTGGGAACAGTTTGCTGTAATTTCGTGTAGTGAAGTACTGCGGCATTTTCATTAAGAGCCACAATATTACCATAAGGAACATTAGTATCTCGGTGCCCCGTAGCCTCTAGATAACTAATATTAATATCAAATTCGCTAGCACCTGCTTGGAATGCTTCAAATGCAGAAAGATGACCATTCACAGCCATTTTTTGCGCTTCACGCATGCAGCACAATTCATAATCTGTTTTATATGAACGGTGATAATGGTAGTAATCCAGCACTGGTTTTGGATTGATATTGTGAGAGGAGATACCTAAAGATTCTGCTTTCGCTGTCGCAGAACCAATATAAGCGAGATGCTCTTTTGGCAGATTAGCTAAAAAACCTTTGATTTCATCTGCATTTTTCAGATGAATTAATTCAACTTCTTTCGTCCAAAAACTATTTGGTAATGGTTCTACACTGTGCCAGTAATCTACTGGCGAATAAAACCATAGCTTAGGCTTATTAACACCATCAACTAATAACCAAGAGTGCGGGACATCGGTGACCGGCACCCAAGCTTTAAAGTGTGGGTTAACTTTAAATGGGTAATCACTGTCATCAAGGAAGATGCGAATCGGCTCCCCTGAGTGAATTAAGATGGCATCTAATTTACTGCGTTGTAAAACTTGCTGAGTTGTTTTTTGTAGTGTTTTGATGTGTTCAGCGTAGAGTCCAGCCAGTTTTTCCATTTCATTCAACCTTACAGTATTCGTTAGAAAAATAGAGCTTATCACGTTCTGATATTAACGTGTATGCACTCTATTATATTCATTTATTAATATATTGATAATTAACAAAAATACCATATTAACATTACGTTATTTCACTTTATTCCTGTGAGCAGCATTCCACTTTTGTTATTAAGCATTTGCAATTAATTAACATTCTAGTCACACTAAATTTCATCTGGTCATACCAGATAACTCAGTTATCTAAAGGAGAACAGCATGCTTTATCAAAGTGAAACAATCTATATTCAATGGTTGAAAAAAGGTATTGCAGAATTGGTGTTTAATGCATCAGGTCCAATCAATAAATTGGATACCCATACCGTTGCTTCACTTGATGAAGCTGTTACCGTTCTTGAACGGCAATCTGATTTGCAAGGTGTTATTCTGCGTTCAGATAAACCCGCATTTATTGTCGGTGCTGACATAAAAGAATTTTTATCTCTCTTTGAAGCTTCAAAAGAGACTTTAAGTGAGTGGTTATCTTACGCTAACCATATTTTTAATCGCCTCGAAGACCTTCCCGTTCCAACTATTAGCGCAATCAATGGTTATGCTCTCGGTGGTGGTTGCGAATGTATCTTAGCCACTGATTTTAGAATTGCTTCTCCAGATGCCAGAATTGGTTTACCTGAAACAAAATTAGGTATTATGCCCGGCTTTGGCGGTTCCGTTCGATTACCTCGTTTAATTGGGCTTGATAGCGCATTAGAGATTATTACCGCAGGAAAAGATGTTAGCGGTACACAAGCACTTAAACTCGGTCTCGTTGATGCTGTTGTAGAAACAGAAAAACTGCCACAAGCGGCATTACAAATTATCGAGCAAGCTATTGCTGGTGCTATTAATTGGAAGCAAAAACGTCAGCCAAAACTCGAAGCTCTCAAACTATCTCCTATTGAGCAGACGATGAGTTTTAGTGTTGCTAAAGGAATGGTATACCAAGTCGCTGGTAAACATTATCCAGCCCCAATGACAGCCGTAAATACAATTGAAAAAGCCGCTAACTGTACTCGTGAAGAAGCATTAAAACATGAAACAGCTGCCTTTGTACCTCTCGCACATAGTGATGTTGCCCGTGCATTAGTTAGTATATTTCTTAATGATCAACAAGTTAAAGCAACCAGTAAAAAAATTGCTGGCAAAGTAACAGCACCGACACAAGCTGCTGTTCTGGGAGCGGGAATCATGGGGGGCGGTATCGCCTACCAATCTGCCAGCAAAGGCGTTGCGGTCTTAATGAAAGATATCAACGAAAAATCTCTGGATCTTGGCATCAATGAAGCCAAAAAATTACTCAATGGCCAATTTGAAAGAGGCAAGATTACTGCCGATAAAATGGCGACAACGTTAGCCTCTATTCATCCATCGTTATCTTATTCTGGTATTGAGAACGTACAGATTATTGTTGAAGCTGTTGTTGAAAATCCCAAAATTAAAGCTGCGGTATTATCCGAAGTTGAATCATTAATCACATCGGAGACTCTACTTGCGTCAAACACATCTACGATCCCAATTACAGAGCTCGCTAACTCATTAAAGCGCCCAGAAAATTTCTGCGGGATGCATTTTTTTAATCCAGTCCATCGTATGCCTTTGGTCGAAATTATACGTGGAGAAAAGACCTCCGAAGAGACCATAGCCAAAGTTGTTTCATTCGCAAACAAGATGGGAAAAACCCCGATTGTTGTTAATGATTGCCCTGGTTTTTTTGTTAACCGAGTTTTATTCCCCTACTTCGCGGGCTTTAATTTATTGATTCAAGATGGTGCCGATTTTAGAGAAATCGATAAAGTCATGGAGAAAGAGTTTGGGTGGCCGATGGGACCTGCTTACTTACTTGATGTAGTCGGGATTGATACTGCATTTCATGCAGAGCAAGTCATGGCTCAAGGCTTTCCACAACGTATGCAAAAAGTGGGTAAAAATGCCATCGATATTATGTTTGAACAGCAACGCTTTGGTCAGAAAAATGGTAAAGGTTTTTATCTGTATGAAACAGATAAAAAAGGCAAACCGAAAAAAATCGATGACCCACATACAGACGAGTTATTATTCGCTATTCGCCAAAATAAACGTTCGTTTACCAAAGAAGAAATCATTGCTCGCATGATGGCACCAATGGTTAATGAAGTGGTTCGGTGTTTAGAAGAAGGCATTATTCAAAGTCCTTCAGATGCTGATATTGCATTGGTTTACGGACTTGGCTTTCCACCATTCCGAGGAGGCGTATTCTGTTACCTTGATACCCTCGGCAGTCAATCTTATGTCAAAACTGCAGAATCTTATTCCCACTTAAGCCCGCTTTATCAAGTGCCAAATGGATTAAAAGAGAAAGCGGCAACCAATGCCAGATATTATCCGCAGCCACCCGTTGTGGCTATCGATGTCAAAAAAGTTGTGAGGGGTTAATCCTATGGAAAATGTCTTCATTATTGATGGTATACGCACTCCAATGGGGCGTTCCAAAGGTGGTGTATTTCGTCATGTAAGAGCAGAAGACCTCTCTGCACAACTGATGAATGCGATTTTTGAACGCAATCCAAATGCTCAAAAGAAAGAGCTTGATGACATCATCTGGGGCTGCGTCCAGCAAACCTTAGAGCAAGGGTTTAATGTTGCCAAAAATGCAGCCCTTTTAACGGATATTCCTCATACCGTTCCCGCAGTAACAATTAACCGCTTATGCGGCTCATCCATGCAAGCGATCCATGACGCTAGCCGCTTTATCATGACTGGGGATGCGCATTCAGTCTTAATTGGCGGAGTTGAACATATGGGGCATGTGCCTATGACCCATGGTATTGATTTTAATCCGAAGCTAACTTTGCGTGTAGCTAAAGCCGCTGGCGCGATGGGATTAACTGCAGAGATGCTGGCTAAGATGTATAAAATAAGTCGCGAAGAGCAAGATGCCTTTGCATTGAGATCTCATCAACGTGCCTCTGCGGCAACAAAAAGTGGCAAATTTGGTCAGGAGATCGTCCCTATTTTAGGCCATGATGCTGATGGTAATTTAGTTTCAGTTACATACGATGAAGTCATTCGCTTTGATGCAAGCTTAGAGGGTTTAGCTTCCTTACGACCTGCTTTTGACCCTGTCAGTGGCACCGTTACCGCAGGAAATTCATCCGCACTTTCAGATGGTGCCTCAGCCATGCTATTAGCTAGTGAATCCTACACAAATCAGCATGGCCTCAAGCCTAGAGCCAAGATTCGTGCCATGTCAGTTGTCGGCTGTGACCCTTCAATTATGGGGTTCGGACCAGTTCCTGCCACCGAGCTAGCTTTAAAACGAGCGGGATTATCTTTAAATGATATCGATATTATTGAGCTGAATGAAGCATTTGCAGCCCAGTCGATTGCCTGTATGAAAGGTTTAAGAATTCCAGAAAGCCAAATTGATCAAAAAGTTAATCTAAGTGGTGGCGCCATTGCATTAGGTCATCCATTAGGTTGCTCTGGAGCAAGAATAACAACGGCACTATTAAACCAGCTAGAACAGCAAGATAAGCAGTTTGGATTAGCGACTATGTGTATTGGATTTGGGCAAGGTATCGCCACAATCATTGAAAGAATTTAAGAAGTTTTGCCGTTACATTGTCATGTTTGTCAATGTTCCCGCCTAGTCAGGGGCGGGATTTTTTTTATCCACAAAACAGTCAAACTAGCTCAGTAAAACTCAACACATCATAATTTTAAAAACAACTCCACCAATCCTTTACGACATACTTAATAGCTCTAAATAGTTCAAGTTGTAGGTAGGCGGCTAATGAGGATATCCCTAGGAGCATACATGAGTATGTGACTTGGGTAACCGAGTGCAGCCAACACCCCTACAACTTGAAATATGACGAGTTACAGGAAATCAAAGGCATCGCCGAACAACTGAGCCGCCTTAGCATTCCTCTCGCCACAAAAACGATCTCTCGCAATCTTCGCCATCTCAAACCGACCTGCAATATAAATATCGTGTTCAGATAGATCGCCAAAATCTTCCAGCACCGAACTCAATACAGTCCCTGTTCTGCCTCGCCAATTTTCATCAGGTTGCTCAACAACAGGGATAACTTTGAGATTAGAATAACGTTCACTGAGAGCTTGCAGTTCACCCAAGTCGTATAGATGCTCTAACTGGCGGCCCCCCCAATAGAACGTAATATCTCTGTGAGGATTTTCTGCAAGGGCGGCAAGCAGGATGGAATGGGTATAAGAAAATCCCGTCCCCCCTGCAATTAAAATGATTGGATTTTGACTATTCTCACGGAACCATGCTTTGCCATGAGGGATATCGATATCAATCCGCTGTTGTTCTAAAATTCTATCTAACACGGCCATCGCATATAGATTGAATTCAGAAGCTCCGATATGCAGCTCAATAGACTGTTTATTTTCAGGTGTTGAAGCCATCGAAAATGGACGCTTATCCCTTTCATCCATAACAACCATGAGATATTGACCGGCTTTGAAATGAAAAGGACCATCTGGCAACAAAATAACCCGATAAACCGTATCCGTGATGGACTCGACAGATGTGACTTTGCAGCTCAAAGTTGCCATGGATTTCCTCTTACTTTTCAAAAATATTCAATTGTTCCCAAATATCATCAACGCGGGATTTAACGCTTTCAGTCATCACAATTGGGCGCCCCCATTCACGACTCGTTTCTCCCGGCCATTTATTTGTCGCATCAAGTCCCATTTTTGAGCCAAGGCCAGAAATCGGAGATGCAAAGTCGAGATAGTCTATTGGCGTATTTTCCATCATTATCGTATCGCGGGCTGGATCCATACGGGTAGTGATTGCCCAAATGACATCTTTCCAATCACGGGCATTGATATCATCATCACAAACAATCACAAACTTAGTGTACATGAATTGTCGCAGGTAAGACCAGACCCCCATCATTACTCTTTTTGCGTGTCCTGCATACTGTTTTTTCATGGTTACCACAGCCAAACGATATGAACATCCTTCTGGAGGTAAGTAGAAATCGACAATTTCAGGGAACTGCTTTTGTAAAATAGGCACCAAGACTTCATTGAGGGCTTCACCTAATACCGCGGGCTCATCGGGTGGGCGTCCAGTATAGGTAGAATGGTAAATCGCATCACGGCGCTGAGTAACATGAGTGACGGTGAAAACAGGAAAATCATCAATTTCATTATAGTAACCAGTATGGTCACCATAAGGTCCTTCAGGCGCCATTTCTCCAGGTTCAATATAACCTTCAAGAATAATTTCTGCGCCAGCAGGAACTTCGAGATCGTTAGAAATACATTTTACGACCTCAGTTTTATTGCCACGGAGTAACCCAGCAAAAGCATACTCTGAGAGCGTATCAGGTACCGGGGTCACTGCCGCTAGAATTGTCGCAGGATCTGCACCAAGAGCAACCGCTACAGGGAATTTTTCTCCTGGGTGTTGTTGGCACCATTCTTGGAAATCTAAAGCTCCACCACGATGGGAAAGCCAACGCATAATAACCTTGTTTTTCCCCAGGACTTGCTGGCGATAAATGCCTAAATTTTGGCGCTCTTTATGAGGACCTTTAGTCACCGTTAAACCCCAAGTAATCAACGGTGCGGCATCTTCTGGCCAACAGTGCATTACAGGAATTTTGGTCAGGTCAACGTCATCCCCAGCCCAAATTTGCTCCTGACATGGCGCTGAGTTTAAACGTTTAGCTGGCATATTAAGCACTTGTTTAAACTTAGGAAGCTTATCCATTAGATCACGGAAACCTTTCGGAGGATCAGGTTCTTTAAGAAAAGCGAGTAACTTGCCTACATCATGAAGCGCTTTAATATCTTCTTGTCCCATCCCCATAGCAACCCGTTTGGTAGTTCCAAATAAGTTACACAAAACAGGCATCTTATAGCCTTTAGGATTTTCAAATAGTAAGGCTGGTCCCCCTGCTCTTAGCGTACGATCTGCGATTTCAGTCATTTCCAAATAAGGATCGACTTCCATCGTAATGCGTTTTAGTTCGCCTTGCTTTTCAAGCTGCGCGATAAAATCTCTAAGGTCACGGTATTTCATTATCTTCTTTTACAATTACAGGGGGAACCTCATTATAAGGCTCCCAGCCAAGGTTACAAGTTACTGTTAAACATGCTTAATAATCAGTATTCTTGAGATTAAGTGTATCACTTTACTTACAATCAAACGGGACATAATCCGTCAATGATACGGTATCGAATTGTTCAGGGAATGTTTTGTTGTGCTGAAACAATTTAAAACCCTCGTTTTTGCCACTAAAGTAGCTCAATTCATTACCTTTAATTTGTAAGCCACTACCTTCACGTAACGCAACAACAACCTCATGAGGGTTAATTACACAAAATTCTTGCAAACGTTCATCACGAGTTTCGCCCATGTGCCCTGAAATGTGAGCATCGATGTAGTGAGGGTTAATTTGCATCGGGAACAATCCCAGCGATGGCATAATAACCGCATTGCTTACTGGCATATCATTAGTCGTACGGATACTTGGAGTTGCCACATTACAACCCGCACTCCAGCCAATATAAGGAACGCCACGTTCACGTACTGCACGCTGAATGGCAACAATCAATCCATTTTCATGCAGGCATTTATTCAGCCACCATGTATTACCACCGCTCACCAAAATACATTCTGCTTGTTCAATTGCTTCGACTGGACTTGAGAAATGTTCGATAGAAGTGACTTCGATACCTAGAGCTTCAGAGAGCTGAGCTGCTCTTTCATCATGAGAGCCACGTAAAACAGCATACGGGACTAATACCGCTGACTTAATTTTTTTACGCTCAATCATTTCATTAATACGTGGTAATGCATAACTCAGCCATACCGGATTGCCCGAAAGTTTGCCATTACTCAATAAAAAGATATCCATGGTGTCTCCTACAAAAAGTGTATTTGTTGCTGTGATTATAATGTACCCAAGTTTTGTAACTACTGAATTAATCTATACTTGTGGGTATGAATAATATTGCGTGGCTCATCATTAGTCACATTGTTATGCCTTAATTTGTTATCATAAGCATAATTTTGTTGGATGGGATCAAAAAATGGAAAAATGGTATTTGCTGTATTGCAAACGCGGTCAGCTTGATAGAGCGATTGAGCACTTAACTCGACAATATGTCACTTGCATGACTCCCATGACAGAAATGGAAAAAGTCGTTCGAGGTAAGAGAGTTATTGTTACTGAAGCGCTTTTCCCAAATTATCTATTTGTAAAATTCGACCATGAAAAAATCCACACGACCACGGTCCAATCTACTCGTGGAGTTAGCCACTTTATACGCTTTGGTAAACTTCCCGTCGAGGTCCCTGAAGAAATTATGGAGCTTCTACAGCAAGCTCCTATTGGTCATTCTAAAGCTCCAGACCTTCCTGCTCACGGGGATAGTGTCATTATTACTGACGGGATATTTGCTGGCGTAAAAGCCATCTTTGACGAACCAGATGGCGAGTCTCGCTCTATATTATTACTCAATATTTTAAACACTAATGTTGTTAAAGTAATTGATAATACTCAATTTAAAAAATTGACTGAATAATTTAATCGTTAGCGAGATATAAAAAGCCCATTATAAAATGGGCTTTTTAATGTCTAAATCATTTTAAAAATGATGATTATTCTTCGGTTTCAGCGTCTTCTTCATTTTCTTCTCGACCTTTTCTACCTTTACCAACATAGAAATTCGAGAGTAAAACCCCAAGCTCAAATAACAGATACATAGGCACTGCCAATAAAGTTTGAGATAAGACATCAGGAGGGGTTAAGAACATCCCCACAATAAATGCACCGACTAATATATATGGACGCTTACGTCTGAGAGATTCTGGCGTTGTTACACCAGTCCAGCACAGTAAAATGATAGCAATCGGAACTTCAAACGCAGCCCCAAACGCCATAAACAACGTCATGACAAAACTGAGATATTTACTGATGTCAGGTATGAAGTTAACACTGTCTGGCGTCGTTTTTACGAAGAAACCAAATGCTAACGGAAACACCACAAAGTAAGCAAATGCCATTCCCAGATAGAATAAGAAACTACTTGAAACTAACAGTGGCAACATCAACCTGCGTTCATGCTTATATAGCGCTGGTGCGATAAATGCCCAAATTTGGTACAAAATGACCGGTATCGAGACAAACACAGATACCATCATTGTTAATTTAATTGGGGTAAAAAACGTTGAAGCAACATCTGTCGCACTCATTTGAGAGCCAACAGGTAGCTTATCAATCAAAGGTGCAGCGACCAACCGGTAGATGTCATTTGAAAAATAAGCGAGTGCCGCAAATATGATTAATACTGTAATCAAACAGTTTAATAGCCGCTTTCTAAGTTCAATTAGATGGCTAATAAGTGGTTGAGTATCATTGACAGCCATGTGTTATTTTTCACTTTCTGTTTGATTGGAGTTTGTTACTTTAGCATCGAGTGGCTTGGTGTCTGTTAATGTTGTTGAAGCAGGTTTTTCTTCAACGACCGCAGCCATTTTAGCAGCATGCTCAGGATCAGGATCTGATTCTTGAATTTGCTGAGAACTCGCATGGGATTCCTTTACCGCAGCATCGTAGTTTTCTGTGAGCTCTTTTGCTTTGTTCAACTCAGATTGAACACCATTGGACGTTGCTTGATAACCGCTTTGTAAGGACAAGGCAGCATGACGCAAATCATCCATCGACTTTTTAAGTTCAGGAGAAAGTGTTTCTAGACCAGCCTTCTCTTCAACTTTTTTTAGAGTCTCTTGCAGCTCTTGCAATTTTAGTTCTTGTGATAGCTCATTCTGTACATTTGTCGCCATAGAGCGCATAGCACGAATCCAACCAGCAACAGTTCGCACTGCTACTGGAAGGCGCTGAGGACCGAGTACCACAAGACCAATAATAGCAACAAGCAGTAGTTCACTAAAACCTATGTCAAACACGGTTTATCCCTGCTCTTTATTTTTGCTCTCAACTGGGCTGTCTTTCTTTTCAGAAGCCTGTTGTTCAGTAATATTTTTCGTTGCAAAATCAGCATCTTGCTTTTCTTGCTCTGCTTTCGCTTTCGCAGCTTCATCATCATTCATGGCTTTTTTAAAGCCTTTAAGTGATTCACCTAAATCAGAACCTAAAGAACGTAGTTTTTTGGTACCGAAAATCAAAATGATAAGCAAAGCAATAATAATTAATTGCCAAGGGCTGCCGAAAGAAGCCATTGCAAAAGTTGATTCCATTGTTAATACCTCTATAGTTTTGGGATCAATTGTATCTAACTCTATTATATACAACCTACTCTAAATACGGAAATGTTCACAGCCTTATAAACTTGTCGCAAAACAAAGTCTACTTAATTATCGTCTCCTTTACACCAACCCACAAGCCACGATAATGCCCCCACAGTCATAAATACTGCTGCAATTCGAGTTAAGTCAGAGATAAAGAATAAACTACCACAAAGAATAAATGTTGCTCCGATACCTAAAAGGTACTGAGATTTACGCTGCTTAGCACGTTGATGCTTTAATTCTTGAGTAAGCTGCTCAATATTAGATTGTAAAAATCGGTGCTGCTTTAGTGCTCCGTATATAAGGTCAGGAATTTCTGGCATTTTCTCAGCCCAATAAGGGGCTTTTTCTTTTAAAGCTTTTGTGATCGCTGGAATACCGACCTGACTGTGAATCCAATCTTCTAAAAAGGGTTTTGCCGTCTTCCATAAATCTAATTGTGGATACAGTTGACGCCCCAGTCCTTCAACATACAACAGCGTCTTTTGTAGTAGCACCAATTGTGGCTGAACTTCCATATTAAAGCGGCGGGCGGTATTAAAGAGATTTAATAACACATGCCCAAAGGAAATTTCAGCGAGTGGTTTTTCAAAAATTGGCTCACATACCGTACGAATAGCAAATTCAAAATCTTCTACATTGGTATCAGGGGGAACCCAACCAGAATCGACATGTAGCTCTGCGACTTTACGGTAGTCACGGTTAAAAAAGGCAATAAAGTTTTCCGCTAAATAGCGCTTATCTTCTTTGTTCAATGAGCCAACAATTCCACAATCAATCCCAATATAGAGCGGATCTTCAGGATGTTCACGACTTACAAAGATATTGCCCGGATGCATATCAGCATGGAAGAAACTGTCACGAAACACCTGCGTGAAAAAGACTTTTACCCCTCTTTCTGCTAATAGCTTCATGTTAGTACCTTGCGCTTCTAGTGCCGCTATATCCGATACCGGAATACCATAAATACGTTCCATGACCATGACGTTTTCACGGCAATAATCTGGATATACTTCTGGAATATATAGCATTGAGCTATTTTCAAAATTACGTCTTAACTGAATTGCATTAGCCGATTCACGCAATAAATTTAGCTCATCAATTAGCGTTTTTTCGTATTCACGCACAACCTCTTTTGGACGTAAGCGTCGCCCATCAGGAAGAAGGGGAATCCAATTAGCAATACGATACATCAGCTTAATATCTGCTCTGATGACGGGCAAAATATCAGGTCGAATTACTTTTAATACAACATTTTTACCATTTTCTTTCAGAATTGCCGTATGCACTTGGGCAATAGAGGCAGAAGCTAATGCTTGCTCATCAAAATCATCAAACCATTGTTCTAGGGGACCACCAAGCGACTCTTCGATGTAACGACGCGCTAATTTACCATCAAAACTTGCGACTTTATCTTGTAATAAAGAAAGCTGATCGGCAATTTCTGGTGGAAAAAGGTCTCGGCGAGTTGACAGCATTTGACCAAATTTGATCCATACTGGACCGAGTTCCTGCAATGCTAAGCGAAGTCTTTCACCGACATCTTTATCTTTATGTTTATTTCTGATCCAAAAAAAGCCTAACCGCCCAATTCTTAACGGCAGTGTTAACTTAATTTTAGGGATCAGCTCATCTAACCCGTAA
Organism: Providencia sp. PROV210; assembly: GCF_028479445.1. Taxonomy (NCBI): domain Bacteria; kingdom Pseudomonadati; phylum Pseudomonadota; class Gammaproteobacteria; order Enterobacterales; family Morganellaceae; genus Providencia; species Providencia sp. PROV210. The sequence continues at coordinate 165,652 of NZ_JAMPNQ010000018.1, read as the reverse complement.
GAGAGAAAAACCCGAATAATGAAGTAAAGGCGTTTTATTTCACCGGGAGTCATTCTTCTCCTCCAACTGATTGAGCCGTTGTTCTAATTGGCTCATTGTGTTTGATATCTGTTCAACTTCATCACTAAAGTAGACGAGTTCTAACTGGCTAGGCGCCATTTTCCACTCTTCAAGGATGACATCTTTCACATAGGTTTTCTGGCTTTTGACTAAACGAGAGGCCAGACAAGCACCTTTACTCAACACCTTGCTAATCCCTTCAGCCGCAACATCACCAATATAAGGTGATAAATAATGGGCAGGATTCCAAATAGCCAAGTCCAATAATGAAGACCAATGCTGAACAATCTGCATATCGCCTTCAATCACGATGTCACCACGACTGATCAACTGAGAAAGTTGCTGTTTATCTTTCAATTTAATCAACGTAAACAGGGATGTTTTGATCGTGCAATCGGCAGGTTCTTGCCATTCACTCAATACATCCACATGATTTTCAGCAAAAATCAGGGTTAACGTTTTATTCAGCTCTTTCAACTCAATCGCCATGACTTTGCCTGCCAGACGCATTCTTGCAGGTTGCAGAACTTTCTCCTTAAACAACATATGGTTTAAAGAGGTTTCCATCATTGCGGTAACCAAGGAGTACAAGACCGTATTTGGATTTTCACTATGTGTTGATGGTGCTTCCATCTTAGAATTTAAACCCTTTATGCAATGCTACAATACCGCCAGTCATATTGTCGTAGGACACTTGCTCAAAACCTGCATTTTCCATCATCCCTTTTAGGGTTTCTTGGTTTGGATGCATACGAATAGACTCTGCTAAATAGCGATAGCTATCCGGATCATTCACAATCGCCTGACCTATACGAGGTAATATATGGAATGAATAAGCGTCATAAGCTTTATTTAGCGGTTCAATAATAGGTTTAGAGAACTCAAGAACTAATAAGCGTCCACCTGGTTTTAATACGCGGAACATCGAGCGCAGCGCTTTATCTTTATCGGTAACATTACGTAAACCAAAAGAGATGGTGATACAGTCAAAATAGTTATCTGGGAATGGCAGTTCTTCTGCATTAGCTTGTACGTAATTTACATTACCTACAATACCGAGATCACGCAGTTTCTCACGACCCATTTTTAACATTGAATCATTGATATCAGCGAGAACGACTTCACCTTTTTCGCCTACTAATCGAGAGAATTTTGCGGTCAGGTCACCGGTTCCACCAGCAAGGTCAAGAACACGTTGATTACGACGTACCCCGCTCGCTTCAATTGTGAAACGTTTCCAAATACGATGAATACCGAATGACATCAAGTCATTCATCAGATCATATTTTGCAGCTACAGAGTGAAAAACATTCGCAACTAGGCTCTCTTTTTCTTCTTTCTCTACAGTACGGAAACCAAAATCAATGGTTTCTTTATTTGGTTCGGTCATTTCTATTATGCCTGTTAATCGTTCAAACTTTTTTGAGAAGTGTACCAGCCTTTGAGGTAAAACCCTATTAGAAGTCTAAGATTCCGCACAATTAGACTTCTGAGCTCGCTCAATGAGTTGAGTGTCTATAGACTGCTTTACTTCTACGCCTAACTCTTTAAAACTTTCCGCCTGAGCGAGTAAATTACCTCGCCCATCAGCAAGACGTTTCATCGCTGATAGATAAGTATTATTGGCTTTATCTAGGCTAGAGCCCAAAACTTGCATGTCATCAACAAATAAGCGTAGCTTGTCGTACATTTTAGCTGCTCTATCTGCGATCTCTTGTGCATTTTGCTCTTGCCGTTCATAGCGCCATAAATTATTAATTGTGCGTACTGCCACTAATAATGTGGATGGGCAAACCAACATAATATTCAGTTTCAACCCTTCATCAAGTAGCTCAGGCGCCTCTTTCAGCGCCAGCAAATACGCTGGTTCAATGGGAATAAACATCAAAACATAATCCAGTGAACGTACACCCGGTAATTGGTGGTAGTCTTTACGACTTAGCATTTTCATGTGGTTACGAATTGATGCCACATGATCTTTAATCCCTTGTTTTTGTTGCTCAGGATCGTCACTGTTAAAATAATGTTCATACGCGACCAATGACATTTTCGCATCGACAACAACATCTTTACCCTCTGGAAGATGGATAATCACATCCGGTTGATATCGACTATTATAGCCAGTATTTATACTAACTTGCGTTTCAAACTCACTTCCTTGACGTAGACCAGAAACTTCTAAGATACGGGTTAGAATTGTTTCACCCCAATTTCCCTGAATTTTATTATCGCCTTTGAGTGCGCGAGTCAGGTTTATCGCCTCTTTGGTCATTTGATTATTCAGTTGTTGAAGTTGGCGAATTTCATAAGCCAGAGTATGGCGCTCTTTGGCTTCTTCACCATAACTTTGCTGGACTTGTTGGCGAAAACCTTCCAATTGCTCACGAAAAGGTGACAACATGGCCATTAAATTTTTTTGATGTTGTTCTGATGCCCTGCGCTCATTTTGTTCAAAAATACGATTAGCTAGGTTTTCAAATTGTGCCGTGAGACGCTGTTCACTATTTTGTAGTATGCGTTGTTTTTCTTCATTCACTAGTTGGCTTTGTTCGAAGCGGGTCATAACTTCCCGTAATTCGGCTTCTTGCTCACGATTAATATCTCGCTGTGTTCTGAGTTCTTGATCCAATCGGTCACACTCATCTTTCCATTGAGCGAGATGACTGCTTTTTTCATCACTTACCGCTATTTGACGATAAGCTTCTTGTAACTCTCTTTCCTTTACGACTACTTTTTGAGCAATAGAAAACCAGACCGCTAAACCACCAGTCAAAATGCCACTCAAGGCGCCAATAATTGCATATAAAAGAGAGGTATCCACAGTTAAACCCTTACTTTACAGAACCTAGAGTAAGGTAATGGGATACTGTATAAGTGTCCAGAGGGAAATCACTATACTGCGACTTTTTTGCGAGCCGCTTCGCAGCTTATCCCATCCAACTCGCAAACCAGCGAATCCCTAAAGCCCCCGGAGCGAGGATCCCAAAAGCCCACACCATCGCAGAGCCAATATTCGCCAACTGAAAATAACGTTGTGGCATTTCACAAATACCCGCAACAAGGGGGATAACAGCCCGAATAGGGCCAAAGAAACGACCAAAGAATATTCCCCAAACACCCCAACGCTCAAAGAAGCGATGTCCTTTATCAATCATTTCAGGGTTACGGGAAAGTGGCCACATCTCACGCACTTTGTCTTTGTAGTGAAAACCAAACCAATATGATACCCAGTCCCCAAAGAAAGCCCCTAATGCTGCGGCGATCCAAATTGGGAAAAAGGCAATTTCACTCTCACCAATCAATGCCCCTAACCCCAGTAAAATAACCGTTGCGGGCAATAATAAAGATAAAAAAGCGAGAGATTCACCAAAAGCGAGAAAGAAAATGATAGGCCACGCCCACACTTCATGCTCGCGTGTAAAATCCGTGATGAGAGTAACGATTTCATTGAGGGTCAAAGGCGATGTCCTATCACTAATTAGTTTGATAACATTATTATAGTGAATTGAAATAAATAAAGTTGCAACGAAACCGCAGGGTTGCAACTTGAAATAATCAGACAGTATTATTCGAGAAAATGGCTCTGTAGCACGCTTCGTTGGGCACTATCTAGCCCAAAATCTTTTTCTAACCACTTGTCCACATTACCATAATTTGTATCGATACTTTTCAACGCGGTGAGTAAAAACTCTTCACGTACAGAAAAAATATACTCAAATTTTTTCAGCACATTTTCGCTCATGGTTTTTGAAAATTCTTCTAGTAGGTGATTACGGAATGGCGCCAATGTTTCATTGGTTAATAAATAATCGTCCATAACCGTATTTACATCGGCCCCAAGTGCAAATAAGACTAATGCAGAACCAATTCCTGTACGATCTTTACCTACGGCACAGTGTTGCACCAGCCCCCCCTTTTCAGGCTGTTTCAACATACTGACTAACTGATGATAAGCCGCATTATTAAGCGGTAGCAATTCATAAAGGCGGAACATAAAGGATTGAGGATCAAACTGTTCTAGCACTTCCGGCGTTAGTTTGTCTAAATTTGCACTCACTTCTTTTGCCAATGGATTTGCCGGTGCATGAACATAATGGGCACCGTTCCAGACGATATCTGGCTTATCTATGATTTCAGCTTCATCTCGATAATCAATGATTTGAAATAGATTTTGTGACTGTAAAACTTTCTCGTCATCTTGCGTTAAGCGGTCGAGAGCCCCCGAGCGAAACAGTACTCCAGGCTTAATTTTCCCACCATTTGCTAACTTCTTGCCGCCTAAATCACGAAAATTTATCCCTCCCTTTAAAGGAAGTACAGAAGGATGAAGGTAAGGTTTTGTTGACATGTATTTTCCCTTTCCATTCCTATACCAACCAAATTAACAAGTAAGAGAGTTAAGGCAATTACCTATAATTTGAGTAAGTTAAGGAGTTTTTGTGAGTCTGATTAAAAAGACAATAACAGATTCATCGACTAAGTGAATAAGAAAAAATGAGAAAAGAAATAGGGTTTTAATAAAGCGACGAGGTATGAGTTCCAAGAAAAAAACGCGTTCTGATAACGTAAATAGATAACTAAACCCGCTTACTCGTTATCCACAACCGAGTGAAATAAGTAAGCGGGTCAGTTAATTAGAAAACTAGAGGAGGCGACGAGCAGCTTCAACAACAATGCTCAATACGTTGCCTTCTGTCTTTTTCAGTAATGCTTCATTTGGAATTTCTTGCTGAGTACGGTTCACAATCACACCAGCAACCATACCTGCACGTAAACCTTGGCTTGCACACATTGTTAACAGTGTTGCAGATTCCATTTCATAGTTCATCACGCCCATATCTTGCCACTCTTTCATCGAGCCTCTGAAATGGCGCATAACACGACCAGTGTAGGTATCATAACGCTCTTGACCTGGGTAGAAAGTATCTGAAGATGCGGTAACACCTACGTGAACTGTCGCTCCCGCATCTTTCGCTGCTGCGTACAATGCATTAGTACAGGTGAAATCAGCAACCGCAGGGAATTCGATTGGTGCAAAATGCTGGCTAGCACCATCTAAACGCACCGCACCAGTGGTAACGAGTACATCACCAACATTGATATTTTCTTGAATGGCGCCAGTTGTACCAATACGCAAGAACGTGCGGATACCCAGTTGAGCTAACTCTTCAACTGCGATAGACGTTGATGGGCCACCGATACCCGTAGAGCAAACAATAACCGCTTTTCCATCCAGCTCACCACGCCATGACGTAAATTCACGTAATGAAGCAAGATGTACAGGGTTATCCATCAGACGTGCAATTTTATCAACACGGTTAGGATCCCCAGGAACAATTGCAACAGTAGCGCCCTGTAAGTCACTCTTTTTTAAACCTAAGTGGAAAACGTCAGACATATAAAACTCCTTTACACAATGGCATCATTGAATTAGTACATTAGGGTTAATATAGCGTTTAATACGGACTCATTTAGTGATGAATGTCTCTTTTAATGAAAACGCAACTGATTCATTTTCAGTAAAACGAGATCTTGATCATAAAAAAGGCTGCAAAACTTTAAGCCCAAGAATGAGATACAACCAGTATAGATGAATGCATGCGATTATCGAAAAAAAGCGCCCATAAGGGCGCTTTAGATAGGCAGAATAGAAATATCTTGTAAAATCAGAGCACAACATCAAGGATCAGAACACCAATCAATCCGATACCCCAAGCTATTGTGGTTGGAATAGACCAAACAATCATTTGTTGCTTAACGTCCTTAATCCCCATCATTCTGTTCACAACCCAGTAAAGGCTGTCGTTAAAATAACCGAAGAACAGCGATCCCATCGTTGCCGCTTGGGCAGCAACTAATAAGTTAATATCCGGTATTTCACTAATAATCGGTGCTGAAATAGATGCCGCGGTAATCATTGCAACCGTTCCAGATCCCTGAATTAAACGCACTAATGTTGCGATAATAAATGGAATCAATACTGGCGTAATTGGCAGGTTTGCCACATGCTCCGCCAAAATATTGCCTGTTCCACTATCACGTAAAACTGCGCCTAATGCCCCACCAGCCCCCGTGACTAAAAGAATAATTCCCGCCGCCTGCAAACCTTCTTCCATGCGGTCAATGACTTCTTCTTTAGAAGCTTTTGGCATCAATGTATAAACTGAAATCAGTACACTGATAGAAAGCGCGATTATTGGTGCCCCCAAGAATTGGAATGATTGGAAATACCAATTGTCATCCATACCTTGGAATGTTGAAGTTTTTAGTAATAATCCGTTGATGGCATTAATAAAAATTAACAGAATTGGTGTAATGATCGGTAATAATGATAAGAATAAGCTGGGTAATGGTTTGTTAGCTTTTTCTTCCATATAACGAGCATGCACGTCTTTTAAATCATCATTACCCGTTTCATCTGGAATAAATTCTGGGTATTTTTTGCCTAACCATTTTGCATAGAAAACAATACCAATAACGCAAGGAATAGCCAGCGCCATACCTGCTAGAATCATCGCACCAACATCAACACCAAAAATACCCGCAACACCCAAAGGACCCGGAGTGGGTGGCACTGTATGATGCGTGACAACTAAGCCACCCGCTAATGCAACCCCAAGCGTTAATATACTGCGCTTTCCATTCTTAGCTAATGCTTTTGCTAGTGGGTATAAAATAACAAAAGCGGAGTCGACGAAAATAGGGATACTGACGATATAACCGGTAATTGCCAGCGCCCATTCCTCACGTTTTTTACCCAACCATTTAATAAAACTGTAGGCTATCTGCTCAGCAGCGCCGGAAACTTCCAGCACTCTTCCCATCATGACCCCAAGACCGATAACAATACCAATGCTACCAAGAGTTGAACCAAAACCCTTTGTAATCACGGTAACCGTTTCCGCAGCCGTTAATCCCCCCGAAATCCCAGCAATGGCTGCAGCGATCAACATCGCTAACAGTGCGTGTACACGCGTTCGTAATACTAAGAAAATAAGGACAAATATGGCCACCGCTAGGCCAATAATAGGAATATAGGACATTATTTAATCTCCTATTTGGCCGAGCCATGATGCTTAATGAACGAACGGATCCCATCACTGAATGATCCATCCGCGCGGAAACCCAAGCTCAAAGCACGGGTAATATCGAATTTACCCGGCCAGCTTGCCACAATACGATTAATTGCTTCATCTGGCTCAAAACGGATTAAATCCACCGCTTTTTGCCCAGCAACATCACGCAGTGCGTCAATCATATCTTGTACCGTAACGGTAATTCCCGGCAAATTAACGGTGCGAGATTGACCAAATTGTTGAGCAGGAATACTGACTGCATGGATAAAGTTATTAATGACCGTTTCAGGACTTGATAGCCATAGAGCTAAGTTAGGAGAAACAGGGCAAACACTTTCGATGCCATTTAATGGCTCACGAATAATGCCGCTAGCGAAAGAAGAAGCGGCTTTATTCGGAACTCCAGGACGAATACTGATTGTTGGTAAACGCATCACCCGCCCATCAACATAACCTTTGCGTGAGTAATCATTCACCATCAGTTCGCACATGGCTTTTTGAGCGCCGTAAGATGACTGCGGATTAACAACGCATAAGTCAGTAATCACATCCGGCAATTCACCACCAAATACTGCCAGTGAGCTAGTGAATAAGAATTTGATTGCTGGATTTTTTGCACGAGCAACTTCCAGCAACTGGCGAGTTGCTTCAAAGTTAACCTTCATGCCTAAATCAAAATCACTTTCTGCATGACTACTAACAATGGCTGCAAGATGGAAAATAACATCAGTTTCAGCATCAATTAATTTATCTGCAGCGCCAGATTGAGTTAAATCTAATGCGATACAACTTACTCGAGGATCTTCAATAGGCGATGTAGGGCATTGAATATCCACTAGAATAAGTTGGTTAAATTTTAATCCTTGGTTATTTTTAAGCAAAGCAGCGGCTAGCTGCTGGCCCAGAAAACCTGCGCCACCAGTAATAATAACTTTCATTGTCATTCTCCTTGCTATAACTCTTAAGAGCTATGCATCACTAGGTAAGATGTTTTTTTATGTATTTATTAAATGAAGTTTTATATTTTTTTCGATTATCTGCTGCACAACATCAGCAGGCAGTTGGTTATCACAAATAATGTCGTGCAACTGATCTAATGGGCAAACACGGAACATGCCATATTTACCGAATTTACTGCTATCTGAAACGAGTACACAACGGCGAGCAACATCAAGTAATGTCTGTTTAATTTGCACCTTTTCTTCATGTGGAGTTGATACCCCATGGAGTAAATCCCATGAACTGGTGCTAATAAAAGCAATATCCACATTCAGTGTTCGTAACATCGATGCGGCAGTATTTCCCACGCAAGAATGATTACGCTTATCCACTTGTCCACCCGTGTGATACAAGTTGAGCTGCGATTTATTCATCAGATACTGCATGATGGAAAAATCGTTCGTCACTATCGTTAAATTAAAACGCTCTCCTAACACTTTCGCGATTTCAAACGTGGTGGTTCCTGCATCGAGATAAACCACTTGACCGTCTTCAACTAATGAGCTGGAGAATTGCCCTATTTCACGCTTAGTTCGATGATGTAATCTTGCTTTCTCACTCCATGGGAGCTCTTGGCGTAATGCGTCATTAAGTTTCACACCACCACTAATCCCGATGACCTTACCCTCTTCCTCCAGCATGCGAATATCGCGTCTTACCGTCATGTGAGATACATTCATTAACTCGACCAAGTCACCAATAGACACAGTCTGATGTTCATAGACATAACGATAAATAAAATCACGACGTTCGGAAGGGATCATAAGGTTCTCCTAGAGATTAGCTTGCTTTAGCCAGCCCAAACCATCTTCTGTACGCCCTGCGGGATGATATTCACATCCAAGCCAACCTTCATATCCCATTTCATCTAATTGATTGAAAATCCATGGATAATTGACTTCACCGCTATCAGGCTCATGACGAAAAGGAACTGACGCTATCTGAATATGACTAAATTTACCCCATAGACGCTCAATTGTTTTCAATAAATCACCCTCCATAATTTGGCAGTGATATAAATCCAACTGAATAAAGACGTTATCGCGATCAATTTCGGGTAATAGTGACTCTGCTTGCTTTTGAGTTGTTAAAAAATACCCCGGCATATCACGAGTATTAATTGGCTCGATAAGTACACGAATTCCATGCTCCGCCATCACATCAGCAGCATATTGAATATTCTGAATAAAACAGGCTTTTTGCTGTTCTGGCGTGAATTTTTCATTCATTTTTCCAGCCATAGCATGGACTTGCTTGCAGCCGAGTGCATTGGCATATTTCAGTGCCGTTTGAACGCCTTGAGCGAATTCATCTTCACGACCCGGAATTGATGCCATCCCTCGCTCCCCTGCCCCCCAGTTTCCGGCTGGCATATTAAACAGAGCTTGGGTTAAATGATGTTTTTTAAGTTCGGCGGCGATAGCCTCTGCATCTTCTTCATAAGGAAAAAGATACTCAACACCCGTAAAGCCAGTATTAGCTGCACGTTCAAAACGTTGCATAAATGGAACTTCGTTAAACATCATACTGAGATTTGCTGCAAATTTAGCCATTTCTATGCCCTCATTTCTGTGGATAACGGCTTTCGAGCTCTTGAACTTGCTCTGGCGTTAGCGTGGTAAAACCATGTGGACGCAATGTGATATACAAGCGTGCCGTATCTTCTAATTCTTCAGCATTAAAAAATGCTTGTCTTAAGGTTTTCCCACCCACAACAGGACCATGGTTAGATAACAAAACGGCATTATGATTAGGTGCCAATTTTGCAATTTCCTCTCCAATGCGATCGTCCCCTGGAGGTAAATATTCAATGAGCGGTAATTTTCCTACGCGCATCACGTAATACGGTGTAATCGGTGGTAGGCAATTTGTTGCATCCAAGTTAGGTAAACAGGATAGCGCCGTTAGCCAAGGTGAATGAAGATGCACCACGGCTTGGCAATCTGGACGCTGCAAATACATCGCCATATGCATGGAAACTTCTTTTGTGGGCTTATCACCATCAATCCAATTTCCTTGCGCATCAAGCTTACTCAGGCGCTCGGGAACAAGGTCGCCAAAGCTTGAATTGGTTGGCGTGACAATAATGCAACCATCAGGTAAACGAGCACTAATATTGCCTGCACCACCACTGCTGTAGCCTCGGTTAAACATCGATTTAGCCCAATCGACTAGCTCTTGGCGTAGCGTCTGTTCGTGACTACTCATTAAACATCTCCTGTGCTAACTGGAAAAAATTTTCCTGACCGAAATTTCCGGATTTCAGTGCTAACCAGTTACCATTTGCTAAATCCTGTACCCATGGCACTCCCGGTGCGATAGGCGAACCAATACTTAATTGTTCAGTCCCAAGGCTTTGAACCACTTTTCCTGAGGTTTCTCCACCAGCAATAATGAACGTGTTATAGCCTTGTTCTTCGAGTAACTTGACCACATCACCAAAGACGTTTTCTACCGCTAAACTGGATTGAGATGCACCGTATTTTTCTTGAGTTTGCTTCAATAGCTCTGGTGATTGAGTCGCATATAGCAAAGGGGCTAAACCCGTTGTTTTCTGGGACATAACCCATGCTGCCAGTGATTTCGCATACTCTAGGTTATTCAAGCACTCACCAACATCCAAAGCCTTACTTGGCGCAACTTGAAGGTAATGTTGTACTTGCTTGTTAGTCATTAACGAGCAACTACCTGACAAAATCACCGTTTTACGATGTTGCCCAGTAGGTTTGCTACCATGGCTTATTCCTGCCCCCCAAGTTGATTGACTATCAATATTGGCTATTGCAGCACCTAAACCCGACCCTCCTGTTAATAACGGCATTGACTTAGTCGCTTGAGCAATTGGCAGTAAGTCATCCATCGTCAGCGTGTCAACGACGGCATAACTCACACCTTGCTGACGTAACGAATCTAATTGTTCTTTAATTGCCGCACTTCCTGCTTGAACATCCACTAATTTGATCAGTCCTGCTTTTCCTGATGACTGCTTTTCCATCACTCTCATCAGATTTGCATCTGTCATTGGCGTCACAGGATGATGCTGCATGCCACTTTCATTAAGTAGCTGCCCATTAACAAACAAATGACCATGCACAACGGTACGACCATTTACGGGTAAAGCAGGGCAAACTAACGCTAAGTCGGTACCAAGTTGCTTCATTAGCGCGTCAGTCACAGGGCCAATATTGCCTTTTTCCGTTGAATCAAACGTAGAACAATATTTAAAAAATACTTGCTGGCAATTCGCTTTATTCTTCAACCAATCACACGCATTTACCGACGCATTTACCGCTTCATCTACTGGGCAAGAACGACTTTTTAGACTGATAACAATTGCATCCACATTGTGTGGTACTTGGGTATGCTCAGTGGGTTCATTCAGTAACTGAACCACTTTCCAGCCATTTTGAACCATGAAACCTGCGATATCGGTGGCTCCGGTAAAATCATCAGCAATCACACCTAATTTCACTGTCATGCCTTTTTCTCCGGTAAAGTAATGCCTTTAAAGGTTTTAATCACCGCACTATCATCCTGTAAGCCAAAACCTTCATTACTGGCTGAAATAAACATTTGATGTGCTGTTGCTGCTAGAGGTAATGGAAAATTCAATGCTTTGCCTGTTTCCATTACTAAACCAAGGTCTTTCACAAAGATATCAACCGAGGATTTTGGTGTGTAGTCACCATCAAGAACGTGCTGCATTCGGTTTTCGAACATCCATGAATTGCCCGCAGCATGGGTAACAATGTCATACATCACATCCAAATTAATGCCTGCCTTAGCGGCAAGAGCCATACTTTCAGCTGCTACAGCAATATGCACCCCCGCTAAAAGCTGATGGATAGTTTTTACTGTAGAACCTAAGCCAACCTCATCGCCCACGCGATATAAACGCTCTGAAATTGCATCGAATACCTGAGCAAGTTGATCGAATAGCTGCGACTCACCGGATGCCATTACTGTTAACTTACCTTCAGCTGCCTTAACGGCTCCACCGGAGATAGGCGCATCAACAAGCGGTAACTGATATGGTGCAAGGCGCGCAGCAATATTTTTAGTTTGCTCAGCGGCTAAGGTGCTATGCAATACAATAATGGTATTTGGACGAAGCTGCTCAACCAGCGGCTTCTCTCCACCAAATAGAATATTGTCGACTTGGCGACCATTAACGACCACCATCAGCAACGCATCAAGTTGTTGAGCAAATTCAATTGCACTGGCTCCAGCAGCTTTAGCGCCATACTCAAGTAACGCATTGCAAGCTTGTGGATTTAAATCGAATCCATAGGTAGGAATATTTTTTCTTATAAGAGACTGAGCTATCCCCATCCCCATGGAACCAAGGCCAATAACACCAATATTTTTCATTGTGACCCCTGACATTGTTAATTCTCGTGAATGTTGTGAATTTTCACATAACAAAATTCACAAACATATGACAATCATCACATTGACGAGAATATAAAAATCAACAATAAACACCTCAACATATTGATATTTAATGGCATTTTAAATACAGGACAACCAAATAACATTCACAACGTCATGTGATAAAATTTGTGATCTTCATACCGTTTTTCTAATATCGCGCTTTTCCTCCAGTTTTATTCTCACCTAATTCTTTATTTTCATTGACGTGTGATACAAATTACTCAAAATAGCCGCCTATTAATTTTTATAAAATGTTCCATACTTTGTATTGAGCACATAATTACCTTATCGAGGAATCTAAATGGGTCTGTTTGATCAAATGTTAAGTCTGGTTGCTGGTGATAAAATGCAGCAGTTTCAATCTGTTATTGATTGGGTTGAAAACCAAGGTGGACTTTCAGGTGTGGTCGATAAGTTTAACCAAGAAGGGTTAGGCAATATTGCAGCATCGTGGATTGGTGAAGGTGAAAATTTACCGATTGATGCTAGCCAATTAACTGAAGTATTCGGCAATTTAGGAATTGAAGAATTAGCACAGCATGTCGGGTTAGACCCGCAACAAACATCTGATTTAGTTGCTAAATACCTGCCTACATTAGTCGACGGTGCAACGCCAGATGGCGTCTTACCTGAGAATATTGACTTAGCATCTATTGGCATGAATCTACTTAAACAAAAACTGTTTGGCTAAGTTTTATATAATGAAAGCCCACTCATTCGTGGGCTTTTGCTTCCTTCATTAACGCTGATACTCATTTCTCAATTTTTTCGCGGCTTCCACCATGTTGGCTAACGCTTGGCGAGTTTCTTCCCAACCTCGCGTTTTTAATCCACAATCAGGATTCACCCATAAACGTTCCACAGGTACACGTTTCGCAGCCTTGCGCAGTAATGCCACAATCCATTCCACATTTGGTACGTTTGGTGAATGAATATCATAAACCCCCGGCCCAATTTCATTTGGATAATCAAAGTGTTCAAATGCATCCAATAAATCCATATCAGAGCGTGAAGTTTCGATGGTGATAACATCCGCATCCAGCGCAGCAATAGAATCCATAATATCGTTGAACTCGCAATAACACATATGGGTGTGAATTTGCGTGTCATCTTCGGCGATAGCAGCGCTTAGTTTAAAAGCATCCACAGCCCAAGTCAGATATTCTGCCCACTCATCACGGCGTAATGGTAGACCTTCACGTAACGCAGGTTCATCAATTTGGATAATCCCAATTCCCGCCTTCTGTAAATCATCCACCTCATCACGTAAGGCTAATGCAATCTGCTTCGCGATAGTTTCACGGCTAACATCCTCGCGAGGGAATGACCAACACAATATCGTGACAGGGCCAGTTAACATCCCTTTGACCGGTTTTTCCGTTAAGGATTGTGCATATTTGGCCCACTCAACCGTAATGGCTTCGGGGCGACTAATGTCACCAATAATTACAGGCGGTTTTACGCAACGGGAGCCATAGCTTTGCACCCAGCCATTTTGCGTAAAAATATAGCCATCGAAATGTTCCCCAAAATATTCCACCATGTCATTACGTTCGGCTTCTCCATGCACCAAAACATCAATATCTAAAATCTCTTGTTCCTTAATGGCTTGCTTAATGTGTTCACTAATGTTGGTGCGATAACTCAGTTTATCCACATTTCCCTTTTTGAAATCTAAACGTAACGTTCTGATTTCACTCGTTTGAGGAAATGAGCCAATCGTCGTCGTTGGTAATAATGGTAAATTAAAGCGTTGACGCTGACGCTCTGCTCTACTTTCGTATGCACTAGCACGCTCCACATCATTCTGTTGAATTGCGGCTAAGCGTTGAGAAACGGTTAGATTATTGACGCGAGAAGATGTCTTACGCGCACGAATTGGCGTGCTATAAGCTTCAAGTTTGGCAATATTATCCGCCGTAGGCTGGTTCAGCACTTTCGTCAGTAAGGCTAGCTCTTCACATTTTTGTAGCGCAAATGCAAACCAGCTTTTCACTTCCGCATCTAAGCGAGTTTCACCATTTAAGTCGATTGGACTATGCAACAGTGAACATGATGAACCAATCCACAATTCACGCAGACCAAGTAACGGCTTCACACGTTGGAATTTCTCGCCAAGATCCCCTTTCCACACGTTACGTCCATTAATCAGCCCGAGAGACAATACCCAATCGGCAGGTAAAGCTTGATGCAGTTTCTCAATATCATCTTTGCCAGCCACAACATCCACATGTAAACCTTGTACAGGAAGTTGCTTAATGACATCCAGATGATGACTAATACCATCAAAATAAGTGGTCAGTAGTAACTTAGTTTTACCTGATAGAGCCTGATAGGCTTGCAGATAAGCCTGTTGCCACTCAATCGGTAAATCAAGCACCAATGCAGGCTCATCAATTTGCACCCATTCCACACCTTTTTGTGCCAAACGAGACAAAATTTCCTGATATACCGTAAGTAATTCATTAAGTAATGATAATCGCTCAAAAGCCGGTCCTTTTACTTTTCCTAGCCATAAATAAGTCATCGGTCCAATCAACACGGGTTTTACTTTATGTCCTAATGCCAACGCCTCGTCCACTTCATCAAACAATTGCGTCCATGACAGTGAGAATGTTTGCCCTTGTTGAAATTCTGGCACGATATAGTGGTAATTAGTGTTGAACCATTTCGTCATTTCTCCGGCTGCTGCGGGAGTCCCCGTCGGTGCACGACCGCGGGCTACACGGAATAACGTATCTAAATCGATAGAGCCATCTTCATTTTGATGGCGAGGCGGCACGTTCCCCAGTAATAAACTGGTGGTTAATACTTGGTCATACCATGCAAAATCACCAACGGGTAGCAGTTCAACGCCCGCATTTTTTTGTTGTTCCCAGTGACGAGCACGTAATTGATATCCCGTTTCAAGAAGAGCACGTTGATCAATCTTGCCTGCCCAATAATCCTCTTGAGCACGCTTTAACTCTCTTTTCAGTCCGACACGTGGAAAACCAAGTATATGATTTATAACAGACATATTGACCCCTTAAAATATTTAGCCGTCTAGATGTTTACACATCCATAATCAACAGGTACTGTATAAAGCACAAGCGCAAATTATTCATCGCAAACTTGAAGGTTTCTCATGATCGAATTAAAACACTTAAAAACGTTGCAGGCGCTAAGCCAACACGGATCATTAGCCGCCACCGCAACCTACCTGCATCAGACTCAGTCTGCGCTATCTCACCAATTTAGTGATTTAGAGCATCGCTTAGGCTACAAACTGTTTATACGTAAAAGCCAACCTGTTCGTTTTACACCGCAAGGAGAAGTGCTGCTTCAGCTAGCACAGAAAGTTTTGCCAATGGTAAAAGATGCCATTCGTGTCTGTAATGAACCCAGCGTATGTGCGCTGCGCATTGCGATTGAATGCCATAGTTGCATCCAATGGCTAACACCGGCTTTACAGCAATTTAGGCAAACATGGCCGCAAGTAAATGTAGATTTTAAATCTGGTGTCACTTTTGAGCCGCAGCCAGAGCTGCTCTCAAGGGAGCTCGATATCGTCATGACCTCAGATATCCTGCCAGAGCAAGAACTACACTACACACCAATGTTTGATTATGAAGTGAAATTAGTGGTTGCCAATGACCATCCATTGGCAAAAAAACCGTTAATTGAGCCACAGGATCTGGCTGATGATACCTTGCTTCTTTATCCTGTTCAGCGTCAACGCTTTGATATTTGGCGCCATTTTTTACAACCAGCGGGGATTTCACCGAATGTAAAAACCGTAGATAACACGCTGATTTTAATACAGATGGTGGCCGCTAAAATGGGCATTGCCGCACTGCCTCACTGGGCGGTAGACTCCTTTGAAAAACAAGGATTAATTAAGACAAAAACCTTAGGCAGTGGGTTATGGAGCCGACTGTACGCTGCATGCCGTGAGGGGGAGCAGCGCCAGCCAGCGATTGAGACATTTATCAATACCGCGACTAATCACGCAGTGGAGAATTTGTCTTACGTGAAGTCGGTGCGAGGATCCAACGCTTATGCACCCACAGAGACGCAATTATCAGGCTCGAGCCTATGGTAAAACTTAGCCAATCAGGATGCTGTTGCCAGAGTGCAAAATTCACTAATAAACCAGCTGGAACCATCATGTTATTCATAATAGCAAGGGTTCCGGCATCCACTTTCGTGGCACCATAGTTCCACATAAAGTAGCCAATTCCCGACGCCGCTATCCCCAACCATAACAACACAATCCACTGTGCATTCGAGGTTGGAACTAACGCTTTATTACCAAATAGTAACCATCCAATCAGCGCAATCAATGTTGCCCCAATATAAAACCACGAAAAAGCTTGATGCTGAGGAATAGGGTGTATTTCCATCAGGCGCTTATAGCCGACCTGACCAATCGCAAAGAAAATATTCGCGAGCTGTACAAATAATAAACCTAACCAGAATGACTCACTTAAATGGTCATAACGAATGATCGCCGCCCCAATTACTGCCAGCAAAGAGCTAAATAAATACCCTTTACGTAGGCGCTGACGCTCTAAGAGGTCATAAATCAATGTCACATACAACGGTGTTAATACCGTAAAGAGTAAAAACTCTGCAACGCTAAGGTATTTATAGGCTTGGAAAACAAAGAAATACATGATCCCCAGTTGGCAAGCACCCACCAGCATGTACAGCAAAATGACTTTAGCGCTGAAGTTACGCCAACGTAGAAAAGGAAGGAAGACTAAGGCCGCAAGGCTAACGCGAATTAAGACAGATAACCAGCTATCCACCTGCCCTGCAAGGTATTCCCCAATTAGACTAAAAGACGCTGCCCATAGCAGCGTCGTTATCACCAGTAGCCACATTATTATTCAATCTCAAGCACAATTATATTTCACACAAGAATGCTCAGTAGAATACGCGTTTTTTCCGCTTAATGCTCTTTATCAATCAATACTGCTTCTAGCAAATCCAAATCCATCAGCAAGTTTTGCAGAGTCTCATTGCTGATTTTACGGGTTGCACGTAAGTGATAAAGTTCACCACGTTCAGCACGCAGTGCCGTTAAGCGGAAACGGCGCTCAAGGTCTTCAATCAGTAGATTATGCTCAATCTCATCTTGGCCTGCTGTTCGGCGTCGTAAATAACCGATGACGCGTGTCGCCACCTCATTGATATCTTCCGAATCCAACTTCTCTTCAACATCCGCAGATAAACGCTCTTGCATTTTGTTTAAGCTGACAATGGCGACTTCCGCCATTGCGGATTTAGCCATGCGGATCTCATTAATATCGGCTTCTTTATCACCCACTTGGAAGTTTCGTAGCAACAGCGGTAAAGCCACTACCCCAGCAAAGATAGAGAATAAAATGACCCCTGCCGCAATAAATACCAACTGATACCTAGCAGGGAACGGTGACCCATCCGTAAGGAATAAAGGCACCGATAGCACACCGGCGAGAGTAATCGCACCACGAACGCCTGCAAAAGAGGCAAGCCATAATTCACGAACCGTATAGTTAGCAAACTGTAATGGCTTTTTCTTCAAAAAGAGCCGACTGAATCTCTTCATCAGCCACAGCCAGCAGAAGCGTAAAAGTAGCAAAGCAAAATAGATAATTACTACCGCCGCAAACAGCATCCACGTTTCAACGCTCGGGTCTAACTCAGCTTGAATAACTGACGTTTCCCAGATCCCCGGCAATTGTAAACCGAGCATGATAAAGACTAATCCGTTGAAAACGAATTCAAGCATCGACCACACATTATCCGCTCGTAAACGCATAGCTAAAGGCGCATTGCGGATCACGCCGGATTTTGTAATTGTCATACCTGCGGCGACTGCCGCTAAAATACCAGAAAAACCGATATGCTCTGCAATCATATAGGATGCAAATGGCAGCAGTAACATAAAAACAATTTGAGTCGCAGGATCATCCCCACTCCAACGGCTCATTAAACGAAGTGATTTACTGTATAGCCAAGTAACTGCAACCCCGGCTAGCAAGCCACCGACAGCTACTTTAAAGAATTCAATAGTGACCTCAGATACACTGAAGACCATGGTTCCCATAGCAATGGCTACCGCAAATTTTAGTGCGACTAGGCCTGAAGCATCATTCATTAATGCTTCACCTTCCAGCACACTCATCATGCGCTTAGGAATGCGCCCTTTCCCGACAATAGAGGATAAAGCAACCGCATCCGTTGGTGAAAGTACCGCTGCCAATGCGAACGCGGCAATTAACGGAATACCCGGCATCAACCAATAAATTAAATAGCCAATCCCCACAACGGTCACAAGAACTAAAACCAAAACTAAAATGAATATTTCCCGCCCATTTTGGAAAAACTCGCGAGTTGGGGTTTTCCATCCGTCAACAAACAGCAATGGCGGGATCAACAGAACCATAAACAGTTCAGGGTCAAAAGTGACATGCAACCCAAATTGAGGCCATGCTAATAAAGCACCAATGGCGATTTGAATCAGAGGAAGGGGAATACGGATGGGAAGGACTTTCGTCACAACGCCAGAAACAGAGACAGCCAAGATCAAAATAAGAATAGTAAAGAAAATTTCCATGTTGCCCTTACTTATTGACTCAATGCATACCCTAAATAATGCAACTTAAAGTATAACGCGATAGCCCAAATTTTGCCTGCCGCCGCATAGTAAGAGATAGCACCGTCCAGACCATGATGTTTTCAATCAAGGCAGTAAGTAGCCGAATACATGTTATTTCACCTAATTTACAGCCTTATCTATATTCTATCCTCAACCAGCTATCTGACGGGAAAATAATTTGCACTTTGAGATTAATCGCCATAATCCATTAAAGGGTGGCAAATGCTGCCACCCCATAACTAGAATTACCTTTAAATCGCTAAGCCCGCAGCATAAAACGCTACCAAAAGAACCGCAATAACAACACTTCCGATGTTCAGCTTGCGCCATTCACCAGCAAAAATACGCCCGATAACGAGTGCAGCAAAACCTAACATGATGCCCGTAACAATATTACAAGTTAATACGATGAAAACTGCGCACAGTAAGCCAGACATAGAATCAACGAAATCGTCAAAATCTAACTTAGACACATTGCTCAGCATCAGCAAACCAACATACATCAACGCAGGTGCCGTTGCATAAGCTGGAACCAAATAAGATAACGGTGATAAGAACAAGATAAATAAGAATAAAATACCAACAACAACCGCGGTTAAGCCTGTGCGACCACCTGCTGCGGTACCTGCGGCGGATTCAATATATACCGCTGCAGGAGAAGCCCCGATAGCACCAGCGAAAATGCTACTCACTGAGTCCGCAGTTAATGCTTTTCCACCATCAATAATTTGGCCGTCTTTATCTAGCAGATTCGCTTGTCCTGCAACTGCACGAATAGTTCCCGTCGCATCGAAAACTGCCGTCATCACTAATGCCAATACGCTTGGTAATACCGCTGCCTGTAATGCGCCCATGATGTCCATACTAAACATCAGAGACAAGCCATCTTCACCCAACGATGGCAACTTGAAAAAGCCTTGATATTTTACTGCCGGATCAAAAATCAAACCGATAATTGAAATGGCAATAATGACCAATAAAACCCCACCTGGAACACGGCGTTTCTCTAAGCCAAAAATAACCGCTAAGCCAATCAATGACATTAAAACAGGAAAGGAGGTAAATTCACCCAGCGCCACAGGCAAGCCGGCATTTGGGTTTTTAATTACTAAGCCCACACCGGTTGCTGCGATCAACAATAAAAATAACCCGATACCGATACCCGTACCATGGGCAACCCCCATTGGCATATTGCGTAAAATCCAGCTACGAATACCTGTTACAGAGATAAGAGTGAATAAGCACCCCATTAAGAATACCGCGCCTAAGGCCACAGGAATACTAATGTGCTGACCCAGAACCAAACTAAACGCGGTAAATGCTGTTAATGAGATTGCACAACCAATCGCCATCGGCAGATTTGCCCACAAGCCCATTAATAGGGAACCGAAACCTGCCACTAAACAGGTTGCAATAAATACCGCTGTTGGAGGAAAACCTGCTTGTCCTAACATACCCGGTACGACAATAACCGAGTAAACCATCGCTAAAAATGTTGTTAATCCCGCAATGATTTCGCGGCGTACTGATGAGCCACGCGCTGTTATCTTAAAATATGAATCCAACTTGCAATTGGATGACGCCTGCTGGCTTGCCATGGTCTACCTCTATTATTAATTTTCGAAAGTAATCTATGCCACTAATTTTACTATACAATTTTTATTGTCTAGTTATTTTCACCGACTCACTAAAAACCACGTAAACGATTACTTTTTTAATAAAGTTAACTGAACCGACATATTTTTCGATACAAAATCATGTACTGGATACAGCGCGCAATCGTTTGGCTTTTTGAATAAAATGCGGCAAATTGTGAAGGGCGTAATTATCGTTCTAAAGCGGTGGGTTAATCAAGTGTTTTATGATGCCCATAACAGCGACTAAAAACGTAAACAACGCGACTATCCCTCACAAAAAACAAGCAAATATACTTATTATTCTTCCTTATATACTCTTTGTTTAAATACAATTTTGATTATCTTGCTAGTATTCTCAATCCAAATTTGTTTATTTAAATAAATCATTTTTATAACGTATTATTTTTAATATTTATTAAATAAAAATTAAAAATAATATTACTTTATATAAACAATAACGCTTTTATTAATCCATTTAATTTTTAAAATAAAAATGTCAATTATTACTTCATTATTTAAAGCATCCGAAAAAAGAATTGTAATTCTTTTTTTCCTATTTCTACTCATTTATCTTTTACCTGGGATTTATGCTCATAGCCCATGGAAGCAAGATGAAAACTACAGTTTTGGTATTATCCAAACGATGTATGAAACAGGAAACTGGCTAGTCCCGACGAACGCAGGTGAACCTTTTATGGAGAAGCCCCCAATATACTATTGGGTAGCGACCCTGACTGCACATTTATTCTCCGGTATCATGCCACTTTATGATGCCGCTAGAAGCGCAACACTCATTTTCTCCATAATCAATTTTTCATTTTTTGTTTTACTTGCTCGTCGTTTTTTTAACGCAAAAAATTTATCCGACTCACGAATTTGGATTGCATTTGCTTTATATGCCTGCGCTCCAGGAATATTACGTCACTCCCATGAAATGTTCACTGATGTGGCATTAATGGCGGGAGCAACCATCGGTTTATATGGGTTATTAGGGCTAATTCAACAACAAAAAATTATCGCATCTACTTGCTGGTTATCTCTTGGAACAGTTATTACAATGCTGTCAAAAGGGATATTTATTCCCGGAGTGCTATGGATTAGCTTATTTTTAGCCCCCATATTCCTAACTGAATGTCGACGAAAACAATTTTGGATACCCACCATAATTGCGGGAGCTGTCGCATTAGTATTAATTCTTCCATGGCCAATTATTCTTTATCTAAAGCACCCTGAGCTATTCGTAACCTGGTTTTGGGAAAATAATATTGGGCGTTTCTTGGGCTTTTCTGTTGAAAAATTAGGCGCAAAAGCCAACCATACCCGAATACCTGCGGCGATTACCTTTTTTGCCCTACCTTCAGGTCTGTTAGCGACCGCTTATTTTCTTCGAAATCCACTCAAACGCCTTTTCGATAAAAATGAGTATTTGGTCACTATTTTTCCATTACTGGGTATTGTATTTTTACAGCTATCCGCCAGTGGTCGAGCACTCTATTTATTGCCGTTTATTGCACCAATAGCCATTTTAGCCTCACTGGTTATTCAGCAGTTTTCAGATAGACTTCTTCGGCTATTCTCGCACTTTGCTACCATTTTTTGGTCTTTACTGATAATTATCCTGTGGGTTTGCTATTTCATTGCGTTATCTAACCATCATCGAGAGTGGCTAACGATTTTTTCTCGCTGGCTTCCCATGACCTATCAGATGCATTTTTCTGCAATTGCATTTATTTGGGCGTTATTCATTACGCTAATTTGGTGCTTTCGTAACACCATAATTCCTACCTCAGAGACAGCCTTGCAAAGCATGAAAAATTGGTTACTTGGCATGGTCACAGTATGGGGAATTATTTTAAGTTTATTCGTCGGCTGGGTGGACTATTCGAAAGGATATGAAGGGGTGTTTACTGACCTCAACCAACATCTCACGGGGCAATTTACCGCACAGGATTGTATGGCATCCGATAACATCGGCGAATCTGAAGCTCCCATGTTGTACTACTACACCGGCGTATTACATCAACGGCAGGATACCTTTGAAAAACCCGCCCACTGCCGCTGGTTGATTGTGCACTCGAAAGAGATAAAACCGGCCCCAGAAGGTATGAAAATATTTTGGGCTAACCATCGTCCTGATGAATTTCGTGAAAATTTAGTGGTTTACCGTGTCATTGAATAACTGCTTGATAAATCCCCGACAGACTATTCGGGGATTTTTTTCATTGAAATTTATTGCGATTGTTGCTGAATTGCCTGAGCACCGTATTTTTCTCGTGTAAACCATAGAAATAGCCCAGCGACTGAGATCAATAATACGGGTAATCCCGACGGCGAAATTGTCGTTGCAACACCGGCCAATAATGGACCTGAAAGGTTACCAATTCCCCATAACATAGCCGCTGCTGCGTTCGCAATAATTAGCTCGTTACCTTTAAAGTATTGACCAATTTGTACCAAGGCAATGGTATAGATTGCCCCCGCCGTTGCGCCGAGTACGAACAGTAACACCCAAATTAAATAAGTGTGGGTAATGAGTAACGGCAATAGCATGCTCGCACCTAGCGTAATAACACCGCAGATACGATACAATTTTTCTCGATTCATATGGTCAGCTAACCACCCAAACGGCATCTGCATAATGGCATCACCCGCTAATATGGCGCTAATCATTAGCGCAGCTATCGCTTCTGTATGACCCATCCCCATACCATAAATCGGGAACATGGATAAAATTGTGCCATCAAAAAAAGCAAAAAATAGTATCCCACCACAGATACCGGGAGCCACTTTAACAAATTGAATAATAGAAAAATTCGATTTTGAAGCCGTTTCTGCAAGACGGTCTCCAATTTTCTGATCCATCACTAAAAATAGTGCCACTGAAATTAAATGAATCAATGTACAAATAAATAGAGGCGATTTATCTTCTACGCCGTAATACGCAATAAACGAAGGTCCTAATAATTGGCTAACTGTAAATACGGTAGTGTAAATCGCCAATATGCGTCCGCGCTTATTTTCAGATGATAATTCATTGATCCACGTCTCACCCAAACAAATCAAGACCCCACTTGCTAAGCCAGTAATTAAACGCAGAGGAAACAGTAACCATAGCGGTAAAGAGCTTAATAACGGCAACAGGCTGATAGCGGAAATAATTGTCGCAATCAACATCGCTTTGCGTTTACCGCACCATTGCACAATTCGCTGCACCATAGGGGCAATCAAAAACATCCCTAAAGCTGGTGCCGCGGATATAACGCCAATATATAACTCACTGACCCCAAAATTATTTAATCTCAGGGCGACCATTGGAATGCTAAGACCGATAACAATGCCGATGACCGCAATACTGGTTGTAATCGTAAAAATAGCAAAGGAAGCAGAACGTCGAAAGTGTTGAAAACGCTGATTGTCAGGGCTCATTTTTGTATTAATCTGCTTAATTTAAATTAATTAACAGATATAAACTCCGGAAGTTTATTATTTGATTGAAATAAAATATTATTGAAAATTCAGATAATAGAATAATGCAAAAATGATTATACCATGTATTTATTCGATAATAATAACAGACTGAAAAACCAAATTATTTTTAGCTTAACCTATATCAACAAAACATTATTTCCATATTAGCTGATTTCTGACATTTCATTTTCAAAATGATAGAATTATCAGCATAATTTAGATATCACGGAAGGTTTATTGTGAGTAACAAAATAAATATAAAAATTGGACAGAAAATACGATTGCTTCGTCAAGCGAGGAATCTCTCCCTAAATGAACTTTCTCAGCTCTCCGGGATATCTAAAGCTGCCCTGTCAAAACTGGAGTCCGGCGATTCAAACCCGCGTATCGATACTCTGGAATCTATTGCTGCCGCGCTGCGTTTTCCACTCAGTGACTTATTTACTCGTCAAAATGAATCTTACCCTTATTTTGTCAAAGCAATACCGCAAGAAGGGGATTACTTAGAGCAATTTAAATTTCGCATTAGCATGGGAAATGTATCCGAAATTTGGAAACTTAGTATGAAAAGAGGGGCGATTATTAATAGCCCTGCCCATATGAGCGGAACTCATGAACACATCATGCTGCATTCCGGTTCATTAATGTTACGTTTTAATAATGAGCAGAATATGGTTTTAGATGCGGGGGATTTTTATGCTTTTAGTGGCGACTTGCCCCACTCTTATTTATGCATTGAAGGGGATTTACACGCAACGGTTGTGATGACCTATTCCCATTTAAGTGATGGTGTTTAATTATCAGCCCACAACGATTGTAGGCTGATAAATTCAATTAAGAATTACTGCAAATAATTCTGCATGGTTTCGAAGACTCTGAGGTCATCACTAAAACGCACTTCACGCACGTCTTCCAACTTTTCTACCTGATTCACCATCTGAGATAAACGGTCGTCTTTTTCAACTAACAGCCAAATGCGGCTTTCATCTCTGCCCTTAATTGGCAAACATAAAATAGCGTCAACGTTAAAAGCCCTACGCGCAAATAGCCCACAAATGTGGGACATGACGCCTGGGTGGTTACGAACAATTAATTCTAAGGCGATTGGGTGATTTTCAAATTCCATAATTACGCTCCGATCATATCAATGTTAGCAGCTCCAGGAGGAACCATTGGATATACCTTCTGATTCACATCGATCAGGGCATGAATTAAACAAGGGCCTTTAGTATTCATCACCGCGTCTAACGCCATCTCAGGGTCGGCTTCATGATTTAAATCGCAAGTTTGTAAACCAAAACCCGCTGCAATTTTAATAAAATCAGTTTGGTATGGATAAGCCGCAGCAAAAATACGATTTTCAAAAAATAAATCTTGCTGCTGATGTACCATTCCCAAGGCTTGGTTGTTCATTAAAACAATTTTGATATTTAATTGATGCTCAGCTGCGGTGGCTAATTCCTGAATATTCATCATCAAGCTACCATCACCTGAAAAACAAACAATCGTTTTATCGGGATTGGCCAATGCGGCTCCAATTGCCGCTGGTAAACCAAATCCCATGGTTCCCAATCCCCCCGACGTTAACCATTGGCGTGGACGCGATAGCGGATACACCTGAGCCGCCCACATTTGATGCTGTCCAACATCGGTGGTCACTATCGCTTCTTCACCCGCGGCACGCGCGGTTGCTAATACCAAACCATAATGATCCAGTGGATCTTCTGCATTCGCTAAATTTAATGGATAGTTTTTCTTTAAGTCATTAACTTGTGTAATCCACTCTTCACGGTCATCGCGTTCAATCAAAGGTAATAATAATTCTAAAATTTGCCCTGCATCTGCATGAATAGCGATATCTGGGCGCTTAATTTTACTGATTTCAGCTTTATCAATATCAACGTGAATGATTTTTGCATTCGAGCAAAATTTCTCCGCCTTACCAATCGCACGATCATCAAAGCGTGCTCCGATAACAATCAATAAATCCGCTTCCTCCATGATCATATTCGTGCTGCGCGCCGCATGCATTCCTAACATTCCCAAATACAGCGGATGACGCATCGGGATCGTCCCTAATGCCATCAATGTCATCGTGGTCGGTAAAGAGGCTTTTTCTGCAAATGCTATCGCTGTTTGCGTAGAGTTAGAGCTAATAACACCGCCGCCAAAGTAAAGTACAGGACGCTTAGCGTGGTTAATCATTTCTGCCGCTTGGATAACTTTTTCCATATCAAAACTTGGTGTTTTATCCTTCGGCATGACATCAGGTAAAGCCTCTAATTGAATCGTCGCGGTTTGAACATCTTTAGGGATATCAATCCATACCGGACCGGGACGCCCTGACTCTGCAATACGGAAAGCTTCACAAATAACGCCCGGCAATTCTTCAATGCTGCGGACTAAATAATTATGTTTAGTCACTGGAATTGAAATTCCGTAGGTATCGACTTCCTGAAATGCATCCGTACCAATCATAGAGGAAGAAACTTGAGCCGTGATACAAACTAGTGGAATAGAGTCCAATTTTGCATCTGCAATGGCCGTGACTAAGTTAGTCGCACCGGGGCCACTGGAAGAGATACATACCGCAGCCTTTCCCGTTGTACGAGCAATGCCTTGAGCGATAAAACCAGCACCTTGCTCATGACGAGCCAATATGTGGCGGATTTTTTTACTTTGACCTAATGCATCATAGAAAGGCAATGCTGCGCCACCGGGAATTCCGGAGACGATTGTAATTCCGTGTTTTTCCAGCAAATGGACGATTAATTCTGCACCTGTGTAACAGGTTTTTTGTGATGATGTATTGCCCGACTCGCTCATAATTTTTTCCTTCACTAGCCTGCGGAACTGAGCTTTGGGTCATAAAAAACCCCGCTCGGTTTGCGCCGGCGGGGTTTCTAAATCGTGTGATTTGTTCCCGTTACGGCGCTATGCCCACGACCACCACCACACGCACGACTACCGCGGCCAGTGGCGCGGTAAGTAGTAGGTTTGAACGGTTAGCGGTCATTTTCACGGGATCTTCCTGTAATTAAATTAGTCTAGCTAAATTCTGTCTGATTTTTTCATTATTGTGTTTGCTGCATCTAAGAAACCATAAAAAACTAATCCCCACAACCCTTTTTTCTATTTTTCTTGGTTGTGAATGCTAAACGAGACATTCATCACATGCTCATGTAAGAATGTCATTTTAACTTTATAATCTTCAGTAGAAAAAATTAAAGCCCTTAAAATTAAGGGCTTTAATCAATGATATCAGTTATCTAAAATCAATTTTAGAACGGAATATCGTCATCGAAATCCATTGGTGGTTCATTAGTTTGAGGTGCAGGTGCTTGAGTACGTGCAGGAGCTGCGCCGCCGCCACTGAACTGTTGAGCCGCTGCTGGCTGTTGTGGTTGACCCCAACCGCCTTGCCCACCTTGACCTTGTGATGGCGCATCACCACCACGACCACCCAGCATCTGCATTGAACCGCCGATGTTCACAACAACTTCGGTGGTGTAGCGATCTTGACCGCTTTGGTCTTGCCATTTACGTGTTTGCAATGAACCTTCAATATAAACTTGTGAACCCTTTTTCAGATATTCACCGGCAACTTCAGCTAATTTGCCGAAAATCACAACACGGTGCCATTCTGTTTTTTCACGCATTTCACCGGATTGCTTGTCACGCCAACTTTCAGAAGTCGCCAGAGTCAGGTTAGCTACAGCTCCGCCGTTAGGCATATAACGGATTTCTGGATCTTGTCCTAGGTTACCGATAAGAATTACTTTGTTTACGCCTCTGCTGGCCATTTATTACTCCTGATGCATTGAATTTTAATCTCTGGACTAGCCGTGAAGTTTACCACGACCTATCTGTATTGCACCATAAATTGAAATTGCTTAATTGAAGTTGCGAAGGGCTTTCCAAATTTAAGTGAAATCTGCATTACTGGTTTTTAGTATAGACACTAATTAATCTAAATTGCAGATAACTTCCAGATAATCTAACGAGACGACGAAATAGAAACAGCACATATACTGTATATTCATTCAGGGAAAAATATGTCATACTTCTCCGCTTGTTCACTATCAATTCATTCGGGAAGTGGTAAATGGAGAATATCGAAGTCCGCGGTGCTCGCACACATAATCTAAAAAACATCAATCTCATCATCCCCCGAGACAAGCTGATAGTTATTACAGGGTTATCTGGCTCAGGTAAATCATCCTTAGCCTTTGATACCTTGTATGCTGAAGGTCAACGTCGTTATGTTGAATCTTTATCGGCTTATGCTCGCCAGTTTCTTTCTTTAATGGAAAAACCGGATGTTGACCATATTGAAGGGCTATCTCCAGCCATCTCTATCGAGCAAAAATCCACTTCCCATAACCCACGTTCAACGGTGGGGACAATCACGGAAATTCATGATTATTTGCGATTGTTGTTTGCCCGTGTGGGTGAGCCGCGCTGTCCTGACCATGGTATTCCGTTAGCGGCACAAACTGTCAGTCAGATGGTAGATAATGTGATCGCACAACCGACCGATCGTCGAATGATGTTACTTGCGCCTGTCGTGAAAGATCGTAAAGGTGAGCATGTTAAATTACTCGATAACCTAGCTAGCCAAGGCTATATTCGCGCGCGAATTGATGGTGAGGTTTGTGATCTTTCCGATCCACCAAAACTCGAATTACAGAAAAAGCATACTATTGAAGTGGTCGTCGATCGCTTTAAAGTCCGCGATGATATTGCCCAGCGCCTTGCCGAATCCTTTGAGACCGCATTAGAGCTCTCGGGAGGAACTGCTGTCGTCGCCGATATGGACGATCCAAAAGCGGAAGAATTAATCTTTTCTGCCAATTTTGCCTGTTCAGTCTGTGGCTATAGCATGATGGAATTGGAACCGCGCCTATTTTCCTTTAACAATCCAGCGGGGGCTTGCCCAAGCTGTGACGGCTTAGGCGTTCAACAATTTTTTGATCCTGAGCGTGTAATCCAGAATACCGAAATTTCCCTTTCAGGTGGAGCCATTCGCGGTTGGGATCGTCGTAATTTTTATTATTTTCAAATGCTGATGTCCTTAGGGGAGCATTATAAATTCGATGTTGAAGCTCCCTTTGATACATTAAACCCTGAAATACACAAAGTTATTTTATATGGCTCTGGCAAAGAGAGCATTGAGTTCAAATATCGTAATGATCGTGGTGATATCACTGTTCGTCACCATCCGTTTGAAGGCGTTCTGAATAATATGGAGCGCCGCTATAAAGAAACCGAATCTACTGCGGTACGTGAAGAGTTAGCGAAATATATTAGTAACCGTCCTTGCGTAACATGCGATGGAACTCGCTTACGTAAAGAAGCACGCTTTGTATTTGTTGAAAATACCACATTGCCAGAAATTGCTAATTACAGCATTGGTCATGCGATGGAGTTCTTCCAAAACTTAAAATTAAGCGGGCAGCGTGCTCAAATTGCCGAAAAAATCCTAAAAGAGATCAGTGAGCGTTTGAGATTTTTAGTCAATGTAGGACTAAATTATTTAAGCCTTTCTCGCTCCGCAGATACATTGTCGGGTGGTGAAGCTCAACGTATTCGTCTTGCAAGCCAAATTGGTGCAGGTCTAGTTGGTGTTATGTATGTATTGGATGAGCCATCAATTGGGCTTCATCAGCGTGATAATGATCGCCTATTAGAAACCTTAATCCACCTACGTAATTTAGGTAATACCGTGATTGTCGTCGAGCATGATGAAGACGCTATCCGTGCTGCTGACCATGTGATTGATATTGGTCCCGGTGCAGGGGTTCATGGTGGGCAAATTGTGGCACAAGGTAAACTGGAAGATATCGTCGCAAATCCAGATTCACTGACCGGTAAGTTCCTAAGTGGTGAACGCAAAATTGAGATCCCTCAGCAACGCGTGCCAATCAATAAAGATAAAATGCTGACCGTCGTTGGTGCGACAGGCAATAACCTTAAAAATGTCACCTTAGATATTCCTGTTGGCTTATTTACATGTATTACAGGGGTTTCCGGTTCAGGCAAATCAACACTGATCAATGATACACTTTTTCCCATTGCACAACGCCAACTGAATGGTGCGACGGTAATTACCCCAGCGCCTTATTTAGAAGTCGAAGGTTTAGAACATTTTGATAAGGTCATCGATATTGACCAAAGCCCAATTGGGCGGACACCACGTTCTAACCCTGCGACCTACACTGGAATATTTACACCGATTCGTGAGTTATTTGCAGGTGTTCCAGAGTCTCGTACCCGAGGCTATAATCCTGGACGTTTTAGTTTTAACGTCAAAGGCGGTCGCTGTGAAGCCTGCCAAGGTGATGGAGTCATTAAGGTTGAGATGCATTTCCTACCGGATGTCTACGTGCCTTGTGACCAATGTAAAGGGAAGCGCTATAACCGTGAAACCTTGGAAATTAAATACAAAGGTAAAAGTATTCACGAAGTGTTGGATATGACTATTGAGGAGTCCCGTGAATTCTTCGATGCGGTTCCTGCACTGGCGCGTAAACTACAAACACTGATGGATGTTGGTCTGTCTTACATCCGTTTAGGGCAATCTGCGACAACCCTTTCGGGTGGTGAAGCACAGCGTGTGAAATTAGCGCGTGAATTGTCTAAACGCGGGACTGGGCAAACCATCTATATTCTGGATGAACCGACTACTGGCCTACATTTTGCCGATATTCAACAACTGTTAGTGGTGCTTCATCAACTACGTGATCAGGGCAATACTATTGTTGTGATTGAGCACAACCTCGATGTTATCAAAACTGCTGACTGGATTGTGGATTTAGGCCCAGAAGGTGGTAGCGGCGGTGGTGAGATCCTTGTTGCCGGTACACCAGAACAGGTTGCGGAATGTGAAAAATCACATACAGCTCGATTCTTAAAACCAATTTTAGAACGCGGATACTAAGCAAAATCGTATTAAAAAAGGGGAACTGAGTTCCCCTTTTATATCAAAAATAATGCATTATTGGCTTACAGCCGTGAACGCTTCGACAATACGTTTCACGTTATGACGGTTAACTCCAGCCATACAGACACGTCCTGTTCCTACCAAATACACTGCAAATTCATCTCTCAAACGGTCAACTTGTTGCTGAGAAAAACCGGTATAACTAAACATACCGCGCTGTTTTAACAGATGGTCGAAGTTTTTATTTGGCAGGGCTTTCTTCAATTCATCCACTAATACGGTACGCATTTCTAAAATACGCAAACGCATTGCTTCAACTTCTTCCAGCCATTTCATTTTTTGTTGGCTATCAGTGAGCACCGCTGCAACAATTTTTGCACCATTTGATGGTGGGCTTGAATATAGACGACGAACACCCGCTTTCAACTGACCTAACACACGGTCACGCTCATCCTTATCTTTACAGATAACGGATAAACCGCCAGCACGCTCCCCATAAATACCAAAGATTTTAGAGAATGAATTACTGACAAATACCGGTAAACCAGCTTTAACCATCGTACGAATGGCATAAGCATCTTCATCGATACCTTCAGCAAAACCTTGGTAAGCGATATCTAAGAATGGAATTAGTTTATGCTCTAATGCGACTTTGGTGACTTCATCCCACTGAGCAGGCGTTAGATCGGAACCTGTTGGGTTATGGCAGCAAGGGTGCATTAAAATGATGCTATTTTCTGGTAACTTCTTAAAAGTTGCCAGCATTTCATCAAATTTCACACCTTTGGTTTTTTCATCAAAGTAAGGATAATAGTGAACCTTGGTTCCTGCGCCCGAAAAAATAGATGCATGGTTTTCCCATGTTGGGTCACTGCACCAGACTTCAGAGTTTGGGAAATAGTGATGTAAAAAGTCTGCACCGATTTTTAATGCACCAGAACCACCGATAGTTTGGACTGTTGCAATACGCTCTTGGCCAATCAGCGGGCAATCTTCACCAAATACTAACTTTTGCAGTTCAGTACGATAGTCTTTCAAACCTTCCATTGGCAGATATAGTGAAGCACTCGCTGGGAGTTTACGCAGTGCAGCTTTCGCTGTGCCGACGGTTTCCAGCTCAGGGGTTTTCCCTTCTGCATCATAATAAAGACCAATACTCAGGTTAATCTTGCCTTCACGAGTATCTTTATTAAATTCATCCATCAGCGATAAAATTGGGTCGCCCGGATAAGCATCAACATGTTGGTACACAGGATATCTCCCACTTGTAGGTTATCTTTTTACTTTTTGTCTTGTGAAAATAACCCGTTATGATCTATTCGTCTACATATTCCATTGCGACTCGCGAGGTGAGCTTAGTGAGAAGCTCATAGTTAATAATGCCCGTTTGCGCTGCAATTTCTTCCACTGGCAGTGCATTACCCCATAGAATGACATCATCACCCACTTTATCTGTGGAATCTGGACCTAAATCCACCACAGTCATGTCCATGGAAATTCGCCCAATAATTGGGACTTTTCTTCCATTAACCAGCACTGGCGTACCTGATGGAACATTACGTGGATAACCATCTCCGTAACCAATTGCGACCACGCCCAAGAGAGTATTGCGTTCACTGCGCCATGTTTCGCCATAACCCACACACTGCCCAGCAGAATGCTCTCTCACGGCAATCAGGCTCGATTTTAAGGTCATAACGGGGAGTAAACCGAAGCTTGCGGCACTTTTGCCTTCTTGAGGAGATGCGCCATACATCATAATTCCCGGGCGAACCCAGTCATAATGTGCTTCTGGCCATAGTAGGATCCCAGCTGAAGCCGCGATCGATTTTTCACCCGGTTTATCGGATACAAACTGTTGGAAGCATTCGATTTGTTTCGCGGTAGTAGGCAGTTCAGGAGCATCTGCTTGGCAAAAATGACTGACAATATTGATAGGCAGGTCAACGTTCTGGCAGCTTTGTAGACGTTGATAAAAACTTTCAGCGTGTTGAGGAAGTACGCCTAAACGATGCATGCCGGTATCCAACTTCATCCACACTTTGATTTGTTTGGCAAGCTGAGCACTTTCTAGCATTTCCAGCTGTTCAACACAGTGGATTACCGTATCGATATTGTACTCTACCATCAGCTGTAAATCCGATTGCTCGAAGAAACCTTCAAGTAAAACAATCGGTTTATTGATACCTTGATGTCTCAGGAGCAAAGCTTCATTTAAACGCGCAACACCAAACCCGTCCACAAGCTCTTGAACTTCAGTGCCCACTCCCACTAACCCATGACCATAAGCGTTTGCTTTAACAACTGCAATCAGGCGGCTATTTGGTGCCAACTCTCTAACTCGTTGCAGGTTGTGTCGCAGAGCGCGGCGGTTTATTAATGCTGTTGCCGCTTTCATTTCTTCCTCTTAATTATTCATTTTAAAATTTATCAACCAACTGCCAAAACTTAAATTAACCGAAATAATCTTTAATCTTTAATCTTTAATCTTCTATAAGCTCAAAATATGACGAGATTACCAGCCTCTAAATAGTTTGAACTGTAGCAAGGCGGTAAACGAAGCTATCCCTAGGAGCATACATAAGTATGTGACTAGGGTAGCTGAGAGAAACCAACACAGTTACAGCTCAAAATATGACGAGGTGACCAAGGTTACTCGTCCTGATAGGCCGGCCCGGCATAATTATCAAACCTCGACCACTGCCCATTAAACGTCAACCTCACCGTCCCTATTGGGCCATTACGCTGTTTACCCAAAATAATCTCTGCAACCCCTTTGAGGTCACTATTATCGTGATAAACCTCATCACGATAGATAAACATAATTAAGTCAGCATCTTGCTCGATAGACCCAGATTCACGTAAATCGGAGTTCACAGGGCGTTTATCTGCTCGTTGCTCAAGGCTACGGTTTAACTGAGATAGTGCTACAACGGGTACATTGAGTTCTTTTGCTAACGCTTTCAATGAACGCGAAATTTCTGCAATTTCTAATGTACGATTATCCGATAACGCGGGCACTCGCATTAACTGAAGGTAGTCGATCATAATGAGACTTAACCCACCATGTTCACGATAAATACGTCGTGCACGGGAACGAACTTCCGTTGGTGTCAAACCAGACGAATCATCGATGTACATATTGCGTTTTTCCATCAAGATCCCCATGGTGCTGGAGATACGCGCCCAATCCTCATCATCTAATTGCCCCGTACGAATACGCGTTTGGTCGACGCGAGAAAGGGACGCTAACATACGCATCATGATCTGGTTACCGGGCATCTCCAAACTGAAAATGAGTACCGGTTTTTCTTCCGTCATCGCTGCGTTTTCGCATAAGTTCATCGCGAAAGTCGTTTTACCCATTGATGGACGCGCAGCCACAATTATCAGGTCAGAGCCCTGTAATCCCGCGGTTTTCTTATCCAAATCTTGATAACCCGTCGAGACGCCGGTTACCCCATCGTGGGGCTGCTGATATAGCTGTTCGATTTTCTCTACCGTTTCAGACAGAATCGCTTCGATCCCTTTTGGACCATCTTCTTTATTTGCTCTAGATTCTGCGATTTGGAAAACTTTACTTTCTGCTAAATCAAGCAAGTCCTCACTACTGCGCCCCTGCGGATCATAACCCGCATCGGCAATTTCATTTGCCACAGAAATCATATCGCGAACAACTGCACGTTCACGAACGATATCAGCATAAGCATTAATATTCGCCGCACTTGGCGTATTTTTTGATAATTCGGCTAAATAAGCAAAGCCGCCAACACCATCTAATTCCCCTTGTTGTTCAAGGGATTCAGAAAGCGTGATTAAGTCAATGGGCTTGCCTTGCTCCAGCAAAAATTGCATTTGCGAAAAAATAGTACGGTGAGGACGACTAAAAAAGTCTGCCGATGTGACGCGCTCTGAAACCGTATCCCAGCGCTCATTATCCAACATCAGTCCCCCCAAAACAGACTGCTCCGCTTCAATAGAGTGCGGTGGAAGTTTGAGCCCTTCCATTTGCCGATCTCGCGGTGTATTTGTCTTGTAATCTGAGGAGGGTTTTTTAGCCATACTTAAAATATCCACGTCTATAATTAACCAACAGTTAGTATACGCCAATCTGTGATGTCGTGTGGCGTCTTTATCAATCTCTCAACAAGATATTATTGCCATCATCACCAACACAACGCACAAACCGATAATTCTTATTATTAAAGCATCGCGTTATGATGGCGCAATTGGTACTGTGAATAAAATAAACTAAAGCATTGGAGATAATCATGGCAAAACGTATTGAATTCTCGCAGCATGGTGGTCCTGAAGTTCTCAATTTTGTTGACTATTCCCCAAAAGAGCCCGCCGAGCACGAGATCCAAATCGAAAACCGCGCCATTGGTATAAATTTTATCGATACCTATGTTCGCAGTGGATTGTACCCAGTGCCAGCTTTACCGAGTGGTTTAGGAACCGAGGCGGCGGGTGTGGTCGTCAAGACAGGCTCTCAAGTCACTGGTTTCAAGCCAGGAGATCGAGTGGTTTATGCTCAAAGCCCTTTAGGTGCCTATAGTGAAGTCCATAATGTCCCGGTTAATGCAGTGGCTCATTTGCCAAACGATATCTCCTTCGAACAAGCTGCCGCCAGCTCACTCAAGGGAATGACCGTCTACTACCTCCTAAATCAAACCTATAAAATTCAAAAAGATGAAGTGTTTTTATTCCATGCCGCAGCGGGTGGTGTGGGATTAATTGCCTGTCAGTGGGCAAAAGCATTAGGCGCAAAAATGATTGGCACTGTTGGCTCAGAAGAGAAAGCACAACGCGCCAAAGCTGCGGGTGCTTGGGAAGTGATCAACTACCAAACTGAAAATATTGCAGAGCGAGTTAAAGAAATCACTCACGGCGAAAAAGTGAATGTGGTTTATGACTCGGTCGGGCAAGCCACTTGGCTAGCTTCTTTAGACTCACTAAAACGCAGAGGATTAATGGTGAGTTTTGGAAATGCGTCGGGGGCAGTAACTGGTGTAAACCTTGGTATTCTTAACCAAAAAGGCGCGCTATATGTTACCCGCCCATCACTCGGCGTCTATGTGACTAACAGAGCTGAGTTAGATCAAGCCAGTAATGCACTGTTTGATATGATTCTAAGTGGTAAGGTCAATGTGGATGTTCCTGCATCACAAATCTTTGCACTAAAAGATGCACAAAAAGCACACCAAACGCTGGAACAGAGAAAAACGCAAGGTTCTAGCCTGCTAATCCCTTAAGCAATAAAAAAGCGCCGAGCGATTGATAACTCGGCGCTTTTTTGATTAGTAAATACCTTTGCGAGCTTGCTGCTCTTTATATCTCTGCTGATTTTCTTTGATGGTATTCAGTACACTGCCCTCATAGGGATCTTGTTTTGGAGGATCAGCAGGTTTACCACCTGTATTTGAACAACCAGCAACAACTAAAATTAATGAAGCCATTAATAACAGTTTCATTTACCACCTATTTTATTTATCAACATTATTTTAAGCATAGCATGCAGATAATCTGATACCTTGGTGTAAATACAGAAACTGTTATTTCGTTTAATTGGTATTTACTCGCCTCGAGTGACAAAGGCTAATGCTTGTTCAACTACCGTCAAGTCTGCCCCTTTTTTGTGAGCATTTTCACTTAAATGACGACGCCATTGACGAGCTCCCGGAATACCTTGGAAAATCCCTAGCATATGGCGGGTCATGTGCCCTAAGTAGGCACCATTAGACAGCTCTTTTTCAATGTACGGATACATGCGACGTACCGCTTCAATGCTGTCCACAATTGGCATTGTTTCATCAAACAGTTGATTATCAACCGCCGTTAAAATTGATGGATTCTGATAGGCTTCGCGCCCCATCATCACACCATCTAAATACTTGAGATGTTCTTTGGCTTCTTCAAGGGTTTTAACGCCGCCATTTATCGCCATTGTCAGATGAGGAAAATCACGTTTTAGTTGATAAACTCGCGGGTAATCTAAATGCGGGATTTCACGATTTTCTTTCGGACTAAGACCTGATAGCCATGCTTTTCTAGCATGGATAACAAATGTATCGCAGTCACCTTTGGTCGAAACTGTATCGATAAAATCACAGAGAAATTCGTAGCTATCTTGCTCGTCGATACCAATACGAGTTTTGACTGTCACGGGAATCGACACCACATCACGCATCGCTTTCACGCAATCTGCCACTAATTGGGCGTCAGCCATCAAACAAGCACCAAAACGCCCATTTTGTACGCGATCCGACGGGCAACCCACGTTAAGATTGATTTCATCATAACCGCGCTCTTGCGCCAACTTGGCACACTGAGCCAGTGCCGCAGGATCACTACCACCAAGCTGTAAGGAAACTGGATGCTCTTCTTCGCTATACGCAAGATAGTCACCTTTACCAAAAATAATCGCACCAGTGGTCACCATTTCGGTATACAACAACGTATTTTTAGTCAGTAAGCGATGGAAATAACGGCAATGACGGTCTGTCCAATCTAACATCGGCGCAACCGAGAAGCGGTTAAGATTTTTGTCACCATCGGTTGTTGATGGGGTATTTTGTTCTAACGTTTGATTTTGTTGCATGCTGGTCTTTTGGTGTTGGTATCGAATTTAAGGCTTATGCTTTGTGAAATAGCAAAAGAAAGCCGCATTTTAGCAGCTAGCTTTCTTTTGTCATAATAAACTGTGCGGTTGTTTAGGCGACTTTCTGTGATTTTTGTTTTAGAAAATCTTCATAATGCAAAATATGACTAATTTCTTCCTGCAATCGAGGATCATTTTCAACCTCCCAGATATCTAGAGCCTGTTGTAAATTTATCCAAAATTGCTTACTGGTTCCAAACGCTTTTGCGAGCTTAAATGCCATGTCAGTTGATAACTTTCGATTATTATTAATCAAAGAGCTTACCGTGTTTCTATGAACACCTAATAATTCTGCCAGCTCATGAATTTTCATCCCTGTAGGGAGTAAGTATTCATATAACAAAATATCCCCCACACTTGCAGGTTTTCTCGTCGCTTGCATCAAATCCTCCGGTTTTTCTATTCCAAATAAATCATCTAGCTAAACATCTTTATGAGGATCCAAATACAATCCCTCGACTGTATCTTTCCATTTAAATATAAGCCGATACTGCCCATTAACTCTAATTGAGTAAAATTCTTCCAACGGTGGTTTCAGCTGCTTAAACCGATTTCCTGGGGGACTTTTAAAATCCTGTAATGTTTTTGCTGCATTTAGCATGTCTAACTTTCGGGCTAAAACAGTGCAGATGATAGACGGAATTAGACGATGTAACTTGCCATAGACATAAAATAGTCGTAAATACTCATCTCTAAAAATTAAACGACAATCATTATCTTCATTCACATAAACCTCCTCCATGAGTCATTTATGATCCTGTAGGTAGCAATGACTAAAATAGCATTACGGCATTGAATGCACAATAGCACAGTGCATAGATGCGCACCATTTTTATTAATAGCGACCTATAGGAAAATAATAAATTAATTGATGAGATGGAGAAATATAGGCTATTTAGAAAAACACTTTTTCCTAATAAATCTTAGGAAGCTAATCATTAATTTGAAAAGGTTGAATGAAGCACCCTCTTTATCAATGATAAAAAGGGCGTTTGACTTATTCACGACTAGATCAGAATACGATTTTTATTAACCAATATTTTTCAGTGCATCAATGACCATTTTCCAAAACTTATCACGATCTAATTTCACCGCGACTTGGGTATGGCAATCTTCAGGAATAGGATAACGAAAATCCGCCACCGTCATACCGAGAGTCAATGTACCGGTTAATTCAATATTCACAGGTACTTTCTGAGTCGTCATGACTGACGGATCAATGACATATGCAACTGCACAAGGATCATGAACTGGGGGTGCATCAAAGCCTTGAGCCTGCTTGTACATTTTTCCAAAGAAATCTAATAGTTCGACAACAAATTGCGAGCAATTAGTCCCAATATCTGCAATTTTTGCGACAACTTCGGGGGTTGCTAGGGCTTGGTGAGTAAGATCCAATCCCACCATGGTTAACGGCCATGTTTCATTAAAAACAATGTGTGCTGCTTCAGGGTCAATTTTGATATTAAATTCCGCGACCGGACTCCAATTACCCACGTGGTAACCGCCACCCATCAATACCACTTCTTTCACTCTCTCCACAATGCGGGGTTCTAATCTCGCCGCTAGAGCAATATTGGTCAGCGCGCCTGTTGGCACTAATGTGATGGTTTTTGGCGGATGGGCCATAATCGTTTCAATGATTAGCGCGACAGCATGGCGCTCATCTAACTGTAATGTGGGAACTGGAAGCTCAGGTCCATCAAGCCCTGAGTCACCGTGAATATCTGGTGCAACTTCAACTTCACGCACTAATGGACGAGCCGATCCCGCCGCAAACGGAATGCCGCAAATATTTGCCATTTTGGCAATCGCTCGAGCATTATAGGTGACTTTTTCGAGGGTTTGGTTGCCAGCTACCGTGGTGACAGCCAGTAAATCAATCTCCGGATTACCGTAAGCCAATAACATGGCGATAGCATCGTCATGCCCTGGGTCACAATCAAGAATAATCTTTTTTGTCATAGCGTTACCTTGTCGTTAATTGGGATCAGCATTTTACTGATCCCAATTTAGCTATCTCATAAGGCAAAATCTATGATTAGTATCTGAATACGAAGAAAATTATTTCAAAACATGCGCATACACGCGTTTAGGCCCATCTTCATTTTTCGAGATATAGACACCCTGTAGTTCAGGAGCAAAGCCCGGTAGCGCATTAATCCCCGCTTCCAACGCTTTGAAGTATTGCAGGACAGGGCCTGACCACACTTCTCCCGGCACCACACACAGTACTCCCGGAGGATAAGGTAATGCTCCCTCTGCGGCAATGCGCCCTTCTAATTCATTCAATGGCAATAACTCCACATTTCCACGAATAAATTCAACGTGAGCCTGTTGTGGGTTCATTTTCACTTGCGGGAAATGCACTTTCCTGAACATCTGTTTTTGTAGCTGTTTAATATTGAAATCCACACTTAACTGGTGCATTTCTTGGCATAAGCGACGTAAAGTATAGCCTTGGTATTGTTCTTGATAACGCTGATAAACTGAAGGTAAAACCTCTTCTAATAACGCATCTTCATCTAAAAGTTGCTCAAAACGCACCAAATGAGAAACCAGCAGCTCAAGCTTTTCTTGTGACTCTGCGGGGGTTAACAGGAACAAAATGGAGTTTAAATCGCATTTTTCAGGGATCACCCCATGCTCACGCAGGAAGTGCGCCAGAATGGTGGCTGGAACCCCGAAAGACTCATACTCACCACTTTCCACATCAATTCCCGGAGTGGTCAGCATTAATTTACAAGGGTCAACAAAGTATTGATCTTGTGCGTATCCATCAAAGGCATGCCAACGTTCTTTTGGAATAAAATTAAAGAAACGCTGTTCCGAAGCAATTTGCTCGGTAGGGTATTCATCCCACGGTTTACCATCGACGAATTCAGGCACAAACGGTTTAAAGTAACGGCAATGCTTAATTATGGATTTACGGACTTCAATCCCTTGTCTCACACACTCCATCCACATCATT
Organism: Providencia sp. PROV210; assembly: GCF_028479445.1. Lineage (NCBI taxonomy): Bacteria > Pseudomonadati > Pseudomonadota > Gammaproteobacteria > Enterobacterales > Morganellaceae > Providencia > Providencia sp. PROV210. The sequence goes on along the minus strand of NZ_JAMPNQ010000018.1, from coordinate 124,775 downwards.
TCTCCAGCCTCTCCTTGATGCATACGTGCATTCACATCCAAAGCGGCAAATAACGGGTAAAATGGGCTAGTCGAGGCATGCATCATAAAGGCATTATTGAGTTTTTTATGGGATACAAATCGCTGCTGCCCTTTAATATGATTATCTTTTTTATGAATTTGCGAGGCTTGGGAAAAACCAGCGAGTTGTTTATGTACCGACTGCGTAACCATAATTCCTGGATCATTTTCATTTAATTCCAGCAATAATGGGGAGCATTGGCGCATCATTGGGATAAATTGTTCGTAACCAACCCATGCAGAATCGAACAAAATATATTCGCAAAGATGCCCAATTTTATCGACCACTTGCCTTGCGTTATAGACCGTACCGTCGTAGGTTCCTAACTGGATCACTGCCAGACGAAATGGCTTCTCAGCTTGCGCTTTTTCTGGCATCACTTCATTAATGCACTCACGCAGATACTCTTCCGCGAAACAATGAGCATCAATGCCGCCAATAAACCCAAATGGGTTACGGGCAGTTTCCAAATAAACGGGGGTTGCTCCTGCTTGAATAAGCGCCCCGTGATGGTTTGATTTGTGATTGTTTCGGTCAAAGAGCACTAAATCTCCCGGTGTGAGCAAGGCATTCAGAACCACTTTATTCGATGATGAAGTACCATTGAGCACAAAATAGGTTTTATCGGCATTGAACACTTTCGCTGCAAATTTTTGTGCTTCTTTTGCCGCTCCTTCATGGATCAACAAATCTCCCATAGCGACATCGGCGTTGCACAGGTCAGTACGAAATAAGTTTTCACCGTAGAATTGATAGAATTGCTCTCCGGTAGGATGGCGACGGAAAAATTGTCCGCCTTGATGCCCCGGACATGCAAAAGTCACATTGTGCCCAGCAGCATAATCCATCATTCGAGCAAAAAATGGGGGTAATAACTGCTCAAGATATTGATTCGCCGCCTCACGTAACTGACGGCTATTTTCTTCACGAGCCGCAGGGGCTGGTGGCAATAATGCGGTTAAATAGGGTGGTTTATTTCCATGTTCTGGTAGCTGTTTATCACTAATGATAAACAGTGGAATACTGAGCTTACTATCAGCAACCCTCTTCCACAGCCCTTGGTTGGCATCTTGTTCAGATAGCACAACCGCAGCAATATTGTTTAACTGTGCATCGCGAATATCTACCCACTGAAAAGCACCAGTAAAATAGATAGCGACCCCCTGGCTACATGCCACATTGATTTTCTTCATAGCAGTCTGGCTCTTGGTTAGCTGAGGTAAAGAGGCGGTCAATATACTTGATAGATAACGAGATTGAAACAATCGAAGCGTGAGCAGAAAAATTCAAATTGACCTAAGTTGAATCTTTTTTATAACTTGCTGGTTAATAGCATAAAAATTTCAAAGGAGGACTCACGACTCATCAGCATTAAAACATAACATAGAAATAGTTTGCAGATTAACCGACTAATTCACATTTATATTACAGTGAATGAGTCGGTTAATTTTACAGGATTGGGAAGTTACTGGTTTTTTTCCACATACAACGTTTGAGATGGGAAAGCAAAGTCTGCACCGTGCTTTTTAACGATCTCAATAATCTTTAAGTAGACCGTTTGCTGTGCATCTAACCACTCAGCCCACACAGTTGTTTTGGTAAAACAGTACACCATAATATTCAATGATGAATCTGCAAAAGCATCAAAATAAACCAATAACGTTTGCCCTGTATCGATATTTTCATCTTGTTTCAGCATCGTGCGGATATCATCCACTATGGCACTAATTTTGTCAGAATCTTCATAGCGTAAACCAATTTCCGTTTTAATTCGTCGGTTGGTCATGCGCCCAGGATTTTCTACGCTAATTGATGAAAATAACGAGTTGGGAATATATAAAGGACGATGGTCAAAAGTGACTATTTTGGTCAACCGCCAGCCAATTTCGACTACTGTACCTTCAATATTTCTATCTGGAGAACTCACCCAGTCCCCAATATTAAAGGGGCGATCAAAGTAGAGCATAATCCCAGAGAAAAAGTTACTCAGGATATCTTTACCCGCCATACCAATCGCGATACCACCTAACCCACCAAATGCCATTAAGCCTGAGAGGCTCATGCCAAAGTGTTCACCAAACAATAGGACGATGATGACAAAAACGGTGGTTTTAAATATACGAGCGATAATTCGTGCTGAAGTTGGGTCACTACCTTTTTTAATTTGTTGTTTTTCAAGGCGGTTTGCTAACTGAAACAGCTTTCGCATAATAATTAATGTAATCGCCGATATCGCCACTAAATTAATTAATGGTGTAGAAATAAAGCTGAGCTCGAAATCACTGGCTGCCATATCCACGGTCTGAGCAATGGCTAAAACAATCACACACAACACAATAGTTTGGATTACATGAACCAGAATACTTTTTCTTTTATGTTTATGTCTTTTATGTAAAATCTCGAAAATTAAATACACAACCAAACAGACGGTAATGATAGTCATACCGACAGCATATTTTTCGAGTAGTGTTTGAATCATGGTTTATTGCCCTAAAATCAACTTGCTGTATGAAAAATAACACTCTAAATTATGAGTGAATAATCGCTAAGATAGCAATTATTCACTTAAGTTTCCTAATAATTATCAATTACTTTTCATATAGTCCAATAATGAATTATTCATGACAAACAATACTGAGTATTGCCGTTATTCAGCAATAAAAAAGGCTACTAATCAGCAGCCTTCACGAAAAGAATAATTAAAAATTACTTTTCTACACCCGTCGTCACTGTAAATTGACGATTTTCCCCCGCATCTAACCAAATCAATGTTTGGTTATTTTTTGCAGCAAGAAACCCCTCAGGACGGCATGTTGCTGGTAGTACAAACGCCCCAACCTTTTGGTCGCCATTATATAAAATCCAGCGAGTCGCATAATTAAGTTCATTTGATTTAAAGCGAGTCACAAAAGTATTACCCGCAGGAGATGTCATTCTAAACTCTGGATTAGCCGTATATTGGCTCAAATTATCCATAAAGAAGACAATTTCCGGGTCGCACATTTGTGGCTGGTTAAGCTGATTCAAGGTGATTTCGCCTGATTTCAATGCTTGATTGAAATCGAGCCATTTTTGGGTTGGATGGACATGTCCAGGAATAGACTCACGTAGCTTGATAGCTTGCTCTGGGATGTTTTGCGTCAGTGTTGCATTATCCACATAGGCATAATTCATATGGCACATATATTGAAGCGGCATTGGCACCGATGCTAAATTCGTCACCGACATATGAATATCAAATAGCGAGCTGCCAGCATGTAATTGCACGGAAGGTGCTGCGCGATAGTGATGACCAAACCCCATCACATACTCATATTCGCCACACACTTTCAGACTATTTTCAGTCAGTTCAAGCCATGCGCTATCCATGGATGCACAAGGCATTTCTCCATGTAATGGATGATTATCCTCTGGTGATGGGCAGCCATTACTGATTAAGCCGGAATGGAATGCAAAACATCCATACGTTTCAATCACGGTGGGGACGGGTTTAGGCTCTGAAAACATATTTTCCATTTTCAGGTTTTGCCCACAAAACTCCGCATCCCAAATCATCTGCCCTAAAAATGGCAAAATTGTCAGGTGACCTTGCTGGTTTTCAACGCGTAAACCTTGAACCCCAGAGTGATAAACAAATGCGGAAACGGAAAACTGGCTATTTTTAACGATTAATGTCGGTTTTTCCGTAAATAAGCTTTTATGTAACGGGATCATTGTGTTCATGGTCATACTCACGGTTTGATAATGAGAATTGGGCAGGCAAGCCTACCCAATATACTTTTTGGTTTATTTAGCGGCTTGTTTTGCTTTGAAGCGGCGTTCACCAACGAAGTAAATGCCCACATATACAAAGCACAACATAGAAACTAAGAAAGAAAGCTGGAGTGAATGAGTGAGGTCTGCAACATAGCCTTGAATCGCTGGAACCACTGCCGCGCCGACTATCGCCATCACAATCACCGCTCCCGCCATTTCAGTATGTTCGTTATCAACAGTCTCGAGGGTTCCTGCATAGATAGTTGCCCAACATGGTCCGAACAAAATACTCACTAATACAGCAGCGTAAACAGCGGTAAAGCTTGGCATAAAGGCGACATACACTAAGAACAGCACGCCGATAATAGAATAGATAATTAGCACTTTATCCGCATTGAAACGGGTCATCAGAATGTTGGCAATAAATTTACCAATAAAGAAGCAAGCGAAGCTGTACACCATAAAGTTAGAGGCATCACGCTCGTTGATATCGCCCATTTCAAGCGCTAAACGAATGGTGAATGACCAAACCGCAACTTGCATCCCCACATATAAGAACTGAGCGATAATGCCTTTTCTGAAACGACTGTTTTTCGCTAAGTATTTCAGAGTATCCATCGCTGATGGACGTTTATGTTCCACCGTTTCAGCCACTTTACATTTTGGAAATTTAGTCACTAAAAACAGAATCATTACCACGACCAACACCATAATCATATAACGGTAAGGTTCGAGGGTATTTTCTAACATTGCCAGACGGAATTCATGAAGCTGCGTCGCATCCATACCCGCCATTTGATTTTGTAAGCTTTCACCTTCTGAGAACACTAAATATTTACCCAGCAAGATCCCGCCAGCGGCACCGATTGGGTAGAAAGTTTGGCTGATGTTCAAACGCAAGGTCGCATACTGTTTTGGACCAATCATCGAACTGTAGGTATTCGCTGCGGTTTCCAAGAAGCTTAGACCGATTGCGATCGCAAAGATCGCCGCTAAGAACATGGTGTAGGTTGCCATGTGTGAAGCTGGGAAGAACATGGTGCAACCCACGATATACAAGATCAATCCAATCATGATCGCATATTTATAGCTGGTTTTTTTGATCACGAGTGAAGCCGGGATCGCAATCAAAAAGTAGCCACCATAGAACGCACTTTGCACTAATGCTGACGCAAAGTTACTGAGTTCAAAAACGCTTTTAAACTGTGTGATTAAAATGTCATTAAGTGCAGCTGCACATCCCCATAACGGGAATAAGCAGGAAAGTAGGATAAATTGAAATAGAGGTGTCTTATTCAGGTACCCATCAGGTAACTGAGTGATGTTCTTAATGTTCATGGTAACCCTTAATAATTTTTATAATATTTTTAACCGGTTAAACGTTGCTTTATCGCTCTATTGGCGGCATTCATTTCAACCGGTCATGCTCAACATCATTCAAATTCAGAGCAAATATTGCGGGTACAGGCAATGCATCTGGTGCTTGAAAGACGATAAGGACTAATTACTTAACTGAACAAATTCACTAAATTGCTCAATACTCGGATAAGAGGATTGAGTACCTTTGCCTGTTACGCTAAATGCAGAAAACAGAACGGCTTTTTTCATTGCTTCTTCGATATTTCCGGTGTGAACATAGTAATGGGAGAAGCAACCGATGAAGGCATCACCTGCACCGCTGGTGTCGATAGCATTCACTTTGATTGCAGGGATTAACAACTCACTGTCACGAGTCATCCATAGCGCGCCTTTATCACCTAATGTAACAATCAGGTTTTTCAGTCCCTTATCTAATAAAGATTGGGCTGCGCGACGAACATTATCCAAGGTATCTACTGGCATATTGGTGAGAATTTCCAGCTCCGTTTCGTTCGGTACAAAGAAGTCACAACGACACGCAAAATCTAAGTCCAATGAACGCTGAGCTGGGGCTGGGTTAAGCAACACAGGAATGTTATGCTTATTCCCGAATGCAATTGCGTGATACACCGTTTCCAGCTGTACTTCTAATTGCAGTACGATCAACTTACATTTTTTCAGATCTTCAGCAGCGCGATCGATATCTTCTGGAGATAAGAATTTATTCGCACCTTTGACGATCAAAATACTGTTAGAGGAGTTTTGATTCACAAAAATTGGCGCAACCCCACTGGATGTACAAGGCACTTTTTCTACATAACGGGTATTGATGCCATAAGACTCAAGATTACGAATGGTATTATCAGCAAAAATATCGTCACCGACTTTGGTTAACATAATCACTTTTGAGTTCAGTTTTGCCGCAGCAACCGCTTGGTTAGCACCTTTACCGCCACAACCAATTTTGAACGCTGGCGCTTCGAGGGTTTCCCCCTCTTTTGGCATTTGATCGATGTAAGTGATCAAATCGACCATATTTGAACCTATAACTGCTATATCCATAATGTCCCTCGTGTTAAATAAATCACATAATGATATAATACTAACATTATCATGTTGCAAAAATATCATTTGTGATTAGGATCTCGAATAACGAATGATCAAGTGTTATATCTGCCACATTTCCTCATTCTTTGTTACCTAACCCACGTTTATCCTAATTCACATCATATAGGAAGGTTTAAAATGCAAGATTTAGCGAAATATATTGATCACACCTTACTCGCAGCAAACGCAACTGTTAATGATATCAAAACGTTATGTGCAGAAGCTGCACAATATCACTTTGCCTCTGTTTGTGTTAATACAGGCTATGTGCCTCTTGCAAGCGAATGCTTAAAAGACAGTGATGTAAAAGTTTGCTGTGTGGTAGGCTTTCCTTTAGGCGCATGCTTAACAGAAGCAAAAGCATTTGAAGCAGCAGAAGCTGTTCGCCGTGGTGCCGATGAAGTCGATATGGTTATCAACGTTGGTATGCTTAAAAGTGGTGATTTAGAATTCGTTCGCCGTGATATTGAAGCTGTATTTGCCGCTTGCGGAAATGCCACTTTGAAAGTTATTTTAGAGAATTGCCTGTTAACTGATGAAGAAATCACACAAGTTTGTGAAATTTGCCGCACAATGAAAGTTGGTTTTGTGAAAACTTCAACAGGATTCAGTACAATGGGTGCAACTGAGCATCATGTCGCATTGATGCGTAAAGTCGTTGGTAACGAAATCGGCGTCAAAGCCTCTGGCGGTGTTCGTACTCGTGAAACAGCGATTAAAATGATTGAAGCCGGTGCTAACCGTGTTGGCGCAAGCGCAAGTGTCTCAATTGTGACTGGAGATGAAACCACTCCAAGTGAGTACTAAACAACGGGGCGCGGTTCGTCCGCGCCATTATAAAAAGGATTGTAGGGTGATAGAAACTAAACAAAAAGAACGCCTTCGCCGCTTAAGTGAATGTATCAAACGTTCAGGACGCATTCATCTCAAAGAAGCCGCTAGAATACTTGAAGTCTCTGAAATGACCATTCGCCGAGATCTCAATGCGGATACTGAAGGCCCGATCCCTATGTCACTGCTTGGTGGCTACATTGTTTCTGTCACTCAACCTACTTCCCACCTATCACCAACCGAACACCACGCTGATATTTTCACGCCCGATCAAACAGAAGAACTCTACATCCCTAATCTCGCAGCCAGTATGGTCAGTGAAGACGATGTGATCTTTTTTGATAATGGGATCGAAATGGCAACCTTGATTTCCCTAATCCCCGAAGAGATCAGTTTCACCGGAATTTGTTATTCCCATAACGTTTTTCTTGCTCTGAGCCAGAAAAAAAATGCTACTGCACTGCTCTGTGGTGGGGAATATCGTCCTAAAAGTGACTCTTTTTATAGCCCAACACTGCCTTCATTACTGGATTCAATTAATCCCAAAAAAGCCTTTATGTCCGCCACTGGAGTCCACAGCACCTATGGCGTAACTTGCTACAATATCGATGATTTGCCGATGAAAAAGAAAGGAATGGAAAAATCTATCCGGAAGATTTTGTTGGCGCCTTATAATTTGTTCGATGAAGTTGCGACAGCCAATATGGGGGAGTTATCCCAGTTTGATGTGATTGTGACTAATCGACAACTTACTGATGAGTATGAAACGTATTGCCGAAATGGGTTTGTGAAGGTGATTTATTAAAATGGGATTTCCTTATGTGTCGATTTTGATAACAAAAATCGACACGTTTTTCAGATTTTAATCGTCAGATAATCTTCCGCTATTTCTGTTGCCGGAAATTCAGCTTGGCATTCGGCTAATAATCTGGGGATGTCTTGAGGCCCATAACGTGCACTTATATGGGTGGCGATAAAGCGTTTTACTCCTGCCTGCCTAGCAAGCAATGCTGCTTGGCGAGTTGTTGAATGCCCACGCTCATTGGCTTTATCTTCAAATTCAGCCTCTAAGGTTGTTTCATGGACCATGACATCCGCATCTTTGGCCAACAGTAAGGCATTCGGCGTTGGGATAGTATCTCCAAAAATGGCAACGACTTTACCTTTTCTTGGTTCCTCCAGATAATCGGTGCCATTAACCTCTCGCCCATCATCTAATTGAATCTGCTTCCCTTGCTTCAACGCCAGCATCCATGGCCCTCGGGGGATATTATCTCGAGCCAGTTTGTCAGCATTTAGAGCTCCTAGTTTCGCGTATTCCTCAATGCGATAGCCATAACATTCCACCCGATGATCGAGAGAATATGCCGTCACAATCAGTTTTCCATCATCAAATAACTGCCCCTCTTCGATTTCAATAATCTCAAGAGGATAAGTCATATAGGAGCTACTGAGCGACAATGCGGTTTCTATATACTGTTTCAATCCTTTAGGCCCATAAATCGTCAATGGGTCAGTTGATCCCCCCATAGAGCGACTGCATAGCAACCCCGGTAGCCCAAAAATATGGTCACCATGTAAGTGTGTAATAAAGATTTTTTCAATTTTTGAGGGTTTAAATGGACTGTTTAAAATTCGGTGCTGAGTTCCTTCCCCACAATCAAATACCCAATAATTTTTGCGAATTCCAATCAAATCCAGCAGCATACTGGTGACATTTCGATCTTTTGTCGGTACACCCGCGCTGGTTCCTAGAAACGTTAATTCCATTCCCATTCCTTATTTATATTGTTCTTTTTATTAGATATGCCCCCAATCTAACCCGAACTTCACCAACTAGTTACGTAATCGATCAGCATCATTAGGCTGTCTTTACGGCTGCCGAGAAACAGTAAAATAGGGCATCAAGATTGATGCCCTATGCATTCTTTATCGATCAATGCCTACCGCCAGCATTCATTTTTCATAACAGAATATTTTCCTGCCCCCATTAGTGCGATAGCAATCGCACTAACAAAGAAATACACAATACTTTCAATTGCCCATGCACCCGTTTTATCGAGTATAAACGTTTTATCTAGCCCAATCATTAGCCATGCAATAAACATTGTGAATGCGACCAGCAAAGCAGAAGGTCGGGTCAGAATCCCTAAAATAATAAAAATAGGCGCAATAACTTCACCGACAATTGTGCCGTAGGCAATGAATTCGGGCAAACCGTATGAGGCTAACAATCCTTTGATACCACTAGCCCCCGTTAATAGCTTACTCATTCCGTGAAATAGCATTAATCCACCCACAGCTAAGCGCAATAGCAATTTTCCTGCATCTTCATGTGACAAACAACGGTTGAATAGTCCGATCATTTTATACCCGCCCTATTAAGTTACGTTATTTATCATTATGACCGAGAAATTCAAAATGAGAATTATTTTAATTTAGATTTACCACATCTATATCAAGGTTATTTCAATAATAAAAAAATCATAACCACTTATTCAAAAATAGCGTTTATTAATTCGATATATAAACAAAAAAACTGAACAAGTCTCAATTTTTAAAATTATCACTAAAAACTAATAAGCATTTTTATCCTTAAATTTAAACATTCAGTATTAAATTGCACTACATTGGTGCCTTTAAAATGTTTTTCATGAAACTGTAACGTTAGTTAAATTAAATCTGATGAAATCATTTTCATGATAATTAATGTTATTAATCGTTTTGATTATTTTTTTAATTTTAAATTAATTTATTCTAAAAATAGAAACAGCGGCAGTTTAAAAAACAAACAGTAGAGATGAATATTTTTCATAAACAATATAAAACTTATATCTTAATAATTTTATTTATTATTTTTATCTTTACTAGATACACCTGACAATATCACTAGCATCTTTAATCATTTATTCTTTTACTCCCTTTTTTATTAGATAAATATTCTATTAAATTAAATAAGATTAATCTTGAAGTTCTTAATTCATTAACTACGCTTAACAAAGCTAAGTAATTCTACTAGCTAAATCGCATCTGTATTTTACTAATACATAACCTCAATGGGATTAATTATGCCTAGACATATACTTTCTCTGTCGATATTTTCTTTATCTATGATATCGGGTTCAGTACTTGCAGCAACGAATAGCCCTGGAGGCATTATTTCTTTCTCAGGTGCTATTAGTGATACTACCTGCACGATTAATGGTGGTAATAGTGCTGACATGGCGATCGCATTAGATCCAATTGTCCCAGCTGATGCTGGTACATCGGCTAATACGGTGATAACTAAAAACCAAAAAACGTTTGCTCTTACATTTTCAAATTGCGCACTTGTTGGTGCAGGAACACCAACTGGCACATTAAAACTGCATTTCTCATCAAGTACTATTTCTCCCTCTGGTTTGTATTTAATGAATACAACCGCAAATGAAAACGACCCATCAGTCGCACGAAACGTTGGTTTCAGCCTGTCACAAACAACGACACCAACCGTTGCGATTCCATTAAATTCAACCTTTGACACTCAGTTAACCGCTACAAATACAACATCAGCCGCGGGTTCAACCTTAAGCTTAATCGCTAGCTACTACAAAACAAATGCTACTGCTGCCCAAGTTGGAGCTTTGCAATCAAACGTAATTTATACCGTTTCATATCTATAACAACTAATGAATAAAGCTAGGCTCTCTGAGCCTAGCTTTTAGTGAGAAATTACGATGAAAATAATACTCTTATTCTTACTTGCTTTATCATTTCCATTAAAAACATTTTCAAATGTAATTATCACGGGTACTCGAGTTATATATCCAGAAGCAGCTGATAGCATGGTAGTTCAATTAACCAATAACAGTACATCACCTTCATTAATTCAGTCATGGATTGATAGTGGAGATATAAATTCAACACCAGAAAATTCAAATGCCCCTTTTTATCTTTATCCTCCCATAGTCAAAGTAGATGGTTTACAAGGGCAGCAATTGAAAATTAAAAAAACTGATATAAAACTTCCTAATAATGTTGAAAGCGTTTTCTATTTAAATATTTTAGATATTCCTAAAACACCTGATTCAATGATAGGAAAAAATACGATTCAATTAGCTACACGTTCAAGAATTAAAATATTTTATCGTCCAAAAGCCTTAACTGAAAGATCCGAAGATATTACGGAAAAAATCAGTTATCAAATAAATAGCAATAATGTATTAGTTAAAAACAACTCACAATACCATTTTACTATTGTGACGATAACAACACCTGAAGATAAAAACCTAGCTCTTGTTGATTCAGAAATGATCCCGCCTTTATCATCAAAAGAGTTACCTTTAAAAGGAAAGTTAAAAAATCACAATCTCATACTCAGCTATGTTGACGACTATGGTGTTTTCAGATCTAAAAATATTCAGCCTTAATAGAAGAAATCATCATGAAAAGAGAAAACTATTTCTACATCCTGATCTTAATAGGGCTACAAACATATTCAAAAAACTCACTTTCAGATGAATTTGATACCTCTTTATTGGTGGGTGAATCTGGAAAAGGGGATATTTCTCGATTCTACGCTGAAGGGAAAATACCATCAGGAAAACAATTGGCAGATGTCTATGTTAATCAGGTTTGGCGAGGGCAATTTGAAATTGGCATCGAAGATAATGGTAAAAAAATCAGTATTCCACAAAGCGATATCACCAAATTAGGCTTGAAACCATCACCGAGAAACATTGAGCCAGTACAAGATAATCACTATGTATTAATTGATTCACTCGCATCTAATATTCATTACAAATTCAAAATCAACGAATTACGTTTAGATATGATGGTTCCACAAGCATCGCTCAAACAATCTGAATCAGGTTACGTTGACCCTAGCTTATGGAACTACGGTGTTCCTGCTATTATTTTTTCTTATAATACAAACTATTACAGCTATAAAGAAAAACAAAATGAGAAGCGTAATAATGACAGTTTTTATGCAACATTAAACTCGGGCATCAACTTAGGTGCATGGCAATTTCGTGATGAATCCAGCTATCGCTATACTTCCCACAGCGCTCAAAAATGGACAAATAACACTCGCTATGGCTATCGCCCCATCAGCCAAATTAATTCGGGCTTGAAAGTGGGTGACTTCTATACCCCCAGTGCTTTATTTAACAGTATTCGCATTCGAGGCATGATGTTAGCAACTGAAATGGGGATGCTCCCCAATTCCAGCCAGAATTTTGTGCCGATTATTCGAGGAGTGGCGCAGACTAACGCCCTCGTTACCGTTTACCAAAATGGCTATTTAGTCTTTCAGGAAAATGTTCCTCCTGGTGAATTTTCATTTAATGATATTCAACCCAGTGCAGGGAGCGGTGATTTATTGGTGGTTATTCAAGAAGCTAATGGCAGAAAAGAGACTTTTACAGTCCCATACTCAACGGTACCAAATATGCTCAAAGAGGGGATTTACAATTACAACCTTTTAGCTGGGCAATCAAAAATTGATAATACATCCTATCAACCTAAATTTGTGCAAGGTGAAATTAACTACGGGCTAAATAATCTTGTCACTCTCTATTCCGGTATTTTGTTTAGTGAAAAGTATCGTTCTGCTGTGATCGGCAGTGGATGGAATTTTCGTTTTGGGGCTATCTCTGCGGATATTACCCATGCAAATACCACTCTCGATAGTGGCGATAAAAGTGGGCAAAGCTATCGGCTAACCTATAGTAAATTTATTAATTCAACCTCAACCAATTTAACCCTTGCCACTTATCGTTATTCAACCAGTGGCTATTATAGCTTTACTGATTCTATTTATTCCCATGATAACTACCAAGCATGGAAAAGATATCAAGATGAAAACTCAAATCAAATTGGTAATAACAATAATTCAGATATCTCATTAAGTACGTTCGATGCACTACGTGGTTCCCGAGCTAAAAATACCTTTACCATAAACTTGAATCAGCAACTGGGTGAAAATTTTGGCTCCATTTTCGTCTCCGGTACCCACCGCGATTACTGGAATACCAACGGTAATAGCCGCGAGTATCAAGTCGGTTATTCAAACAACTATCATGATATTTCCTACAGTGTCTCCGTATCACGTATTCGTAATTATGATAACAATGAAGAAACTCGCTTATACATGAATGTGAGCGTCCCTATTCAGTTATTTGAAAAACGCGCAAACATCAGTATGGGCAGTTACTTTACCGATTCACGCTATCAACAAGCCACACTGAGTATCAGTGGTATTGCAGGGGAAAATAATCAAACTAATTATACTGTTAATGGTACCAATCAATCTGGTGGTAATAATTTAGTCGGTGGAAATGTCAGCTATAAGCACCCTGATACAACCCTGTCCGGGTCTTATACCGAAGCCAATGATTATCGCCAAGCTGGATTAGGTATGAGAGGCACGATTGTGGCAATCCCCGGACATATTGCCTTATCCGGTGATACCGGGCAGACCTACACCATTATTGATGCCCCAATGGCGAATAATATGATGGTTAACTCGGATAAAACAGCGCTAACTAATCAACAAGGTGTAGTCCTGCTGACTAACACCACGCCATACAGAGCAAATACTTATACCCTATCTGATACCGAAAAAACCTCTGGAGCTGAAGTCATTGGTAATATGGCCAATATCAGTCCATACCAAGGCGCCGTTAATTATATCCAGCTAGAAACGGATACTCGACAAACCTTTATTTTACGCGGTGAACTCGCAGATGGAAAAAATCTACCGTTCGGCACTGAAATTATGGATGCACAACAACAAAGCATTGGCTATGTCGGGCAATCAGGTGTGCTGTACCTAAAAAGCGATCAATTCCCATCGGCTATCTATATCAAACTTAAAGGGAATAAAACATGTGTTATCCACCATCCAGTGAATACGATGGATAAAAACAAAAATCTCTGCCGATAAAGGAAAAAATGATGAAAACAACGAAATTGGCATTATTGCTTTCAGCCTTACTAGCAACAAGTCAATATGCATCTGCAAATTGTCGGCAGGCCTCAACCGTGACAGCACCTGCGATTTCTTTTGATTTATCAACGGAACTAACCAGCACATCTACGCCTATATCGAAAGCGACTCGCACGACATATCCGGGTAATTTTACGTGTACTCCACGTGGTGTTTTCCCAAATACCGTTGGGATAGCATCACCGTTTCAAAACCGAACAGCAACCGTAGGGTTCAATGGCGGAAAGCAGTTTGTGTCTATTACAGTAACCACTTTGGAGAAAAATAATGTATCTAATATTACTGCGGGGTCACATCCTGCGTCAGATCTTGATGCTAATTTTACGATGCAATTTACTTTAGTTGATAGCAAGCCTGCGACAAATTACATTGAAGTGCCAGGTAGTACCACCACAATTACCCCTGTCGTTTTTGCCTCTGATGCTTCAACACTCGGGCTCGTTGAATGGCTCATTGACGTTGTTGCAAGGCTTCTTGCATTTTTACTGGGATTTGTATGGACAACCCAACCCGATGATATTTTCTTACAACCCGTCCAAATTACCTATAATCCCATACTAACCACCTGTAATTTTCTAACCAAGGTTTGGTTGTGTCTCTTCCTCCAGTTAGTATCAATACAGTAAAAAATACCCCTCGAGCGGGTTATACCCCATTCAATCTTAACTTTGCCTGCAAAGATTTCCTTGCGGGTGGTAATGCCTCACGGGATATTTCTATATTTTTATCCAGTAATAGCTTACTCGCGGGCGATAAAACAGTATTAAATAACACAGCAAATCAAGGTGCTGCGGGTGTTGGTTTTAGGCTCGTTACAGCAAGCAATATCAATACACCATTAACCTTGTCTAATAGTACCTCAGCTCAAAGTAATGCCACTTCAATTTTTAGTGTGAACAAAGGCAACCCAATAGCCCCTTCATTTTCCATCAACATGGGGGCTTATTATTATCCTTATAACGCGAACAGCGTCACTCAAGGCGCCGTTTCTAGCACTGCGACTGTTGTCATGTCATATAATTGAGGGTTAACATCATGAGGCATAT
Source organism: Providencia sp. PROV210 (assembly GCF_028479445.1). NCBI lineage: Bacteria > Pseudomonadati > Pseudomonadota > Gammaproteobacteria > Enterobacterales > Morganellaceae > Providencia > Providencia sp. PROV210. The sequence continues at coordinate 109,625 of NZ_JAMPNQ010000018.1, read as the reverse complement.
CCAGAAAATCATCTACAGCTTAGTGCTACTCTTGTTGAGCCATCAAACCCACGCAAGTTTAATCTTAAAAGGCACTCGAATTATTTATCCAGGCGACAAGGAACGGATTAGCATTCAAACGGTTAATGATAGCGAGCAAGCCAGTTTGATTCAGAGTTGGATTGATGAAGGCGATATTCATTCAACACCAGAAACAACAAAAGCGCCGTTTATTGTCACCCCACCCGTTGCCAAGATTGCGGCCAATGAAGGGGCTCAACTGCGCATTCAATATATTGGAGAAGATCTCCCGCAAGATAGGGAGTCCGTATTTTACTTGAACGTTCTCGATATTTCTCCCAAACCCCAAAATAAACAGGGTATGAATCTGATACAGCTCGCATTACAAATACGCATTAAACTTTTTTACCGCCCCACAATACTCTCGGGTAACATTGAATCTGTTATTGACCTCGTGAAACTTTCATCTTCTGATAAACAACTCATTATTGAAAATCCAACGCCTTATTTTTTAAATATTTCAGAAGTTTATTATGAAAAAAATCAACAGAACCCAATAGCAAAAAGCGTTATGGTTGCACCATTTTCGGAACAAAATATCCATGAAAATAACGAATACAAACAAGATATTGTGGTTGTATTTATTAATGACCAAGGAAACCTTATTAGCCATAAAATAAAAAGAGCGTCTCTCTGATAAACTTTGCCGTCCGTAAAACCTGTGAATTATGTTGATCTAATATTAAGAACGGCCCTGAATTGCCAAACTTCAAAAAATAGATAATGATGTTTGAATCTCAGCCAAGTAGAACCCACATGCGAAATATTTCACTGAACACAATTGATGCTGTGCCTCGTGATGTTTTAGCCATCGGTACAGATTACCCCCCGAATGTGCTATTAAGTGCTCACGAACATCGCAGAGCGCAATTTTTATATGGGGCTACTGGGCTTATAGAGGTCAGTACTGCTGATGGAGAATGGGTTATTCCCCCTGATTGTGGCGTGTGGATACCGGCTCAAACACTCCATGAAACACGTATGCTCAACGTCAGTACTCGCAGCTTATATATTGAACCTACTGTCGCACCTCGCCAAAGCCGTAAGTGTGAAGTTCTGCGGGTTTCTAGGCTACTGCGTCAATTATTGCTGGAAGCTGTCGATATTCCTTTGGAATACGACCTTCATGGGCGAGAGGGAATTTTAATTCAGTTAATATTACATGAGGTAGCACGAGCCAAACCGCTGCCTTTCTTTGCTCCCATTCCCCGTGATACGCATTTAGCAACACTGTGTCGTGAGTTTTTAACGGCTCCGCATATCACGTCCCTTCCCCAAGAATGGGCGAAAAAACTGCATAAAAGTGAGCGCTCATTTAGCCGTTTTTTTAGCGCGCAGACAGGCTTATCTTTCTCCAATTGGCGACAACAAGCCTGCCTATTAAACGCAATTACAAATATATCTGCGGGCAAATCAATAACCGAAGTCGCCTTTGATCTCGGTTATTGTAACGTGGGTTCGTTCTCAACCATGTTCAAAAAATGGTTAGGACAACCCCCATCAAGCTTTATCCAGCAAATTGATGAGTCATCCCTACTCATAGGTTGCAATTAACCACGCAGACCCATGATAATCACCGGCTGCGGCATTTTCCCCTTGTAGGTGGCTAATAATTTCAAATGTTTTGTTGGCATAAATTTCTGTCCTTAACTCTTGACCCGATTGACCGGTCTCCTGATCTATAATCGTGAGCGCGCTATAAATTTTATCATTGGCATTATTGGTCATTGGTAGCCGCTTTTGAGGATCTTCATCTGAAGCATAATCTAGGCGCAAACGCACTTTCGTTGAGGAGCTAAATAAGCAACTGTAAGTCACTTGTCCGTTAGTTCGACTGTCATAATTCAAACTGTTTAATTGCCCATGACGTAAGTTCAATACCGCTTTATCACCCGAGCTAGTACTGGTTGAGCACATGGCTCCCACATTGATTTGTGATGTTGCTAATCGCAGTGGCACTGAAACTTCATTCAGCGGCCAGCTATTAAAGGGTGGCGTCGACAAGGGATCGGTAAATGCACGCACATACCCCGCGAGATCCATACCATAAATCATCAACTGACCATCAATAATTCGCTCATTAATATAGAAAGTCATCGTAATGGGGAACTGACTATTAAACATAGGAACTTCGTACTTGGTATCTTCATAAGCCAGAGAACAAACCCCCGCACCTCGATTTGTCCACTGCATAATATCCGCTTCGACGGTCATCACTACGTTACTGTTAATGCGGTAAGTCTCTTTTCCACCAATGGAAATGCCAGTGGTTGGGACATACATAAATAATCGATGAAACGAATTGGTGGATAGAATTTGTGTACTGTTCCCCCCCCAGCGTCTCCCGACACATTTAACCATTCCCGACGCTTGAGCGGAGGTGCTATCTAAGGTAATTGGGTCTCCCACCTGATAATAATTTTGACCATCACTGCCTTTGTAGGGAGTCGGATCTACCGTACTATTGTTATCGACTTTAAGCACGTACCCTGAGCTCGGATCAATAATCTGAGCGGCATAATCCGCATGTACCGTCATAGGTAATAATAGGCTCCCAGCTAAGTAAAATACTTTAGCTATGGGTTTAATCTTCAACATACCGGTGTTCTCACTAGTTGTAAGTGACTGAAATCATCATCGCAGATGTGAATTTCCCTACAGATAACTGGCTGACAGGCAAGGTATTAACCAACTGAGCCTGTAGATTAATTCGGTGCTCTGTCTCACTAATTAGCTCCGGATTGATCGGCTGAAGCTGATTAAGCCCCAGAGAATCTGTTTTTCCCCCAGTGACATCATAGAGATTAACACCAAGCCCTTTTGTACTGGTGGATAGGATCTGCTTGCCACTGTATTCTTGAGTTCCATACCCTTTAGGATTTAGCAATATCGATAACCCCTTTCCACCATTGCACCCGCTGATATACACCGGAAAATCTTTTGCCAATGAAATTTCATTTAGATTGTGGGTCTCGATGGTTCCAAAATGGATTTGTAATGGAGAATTGCCGTCCTCACCACGGAGATTACAAGCCGGATCAACCATCGTAGCTGTCACATCCACCAGCACATCCCCGTATATCGCTGGGGAGTTCAGTAATAAAAAACCCCAGAGATATAGACTTATTCTATTGATTCTTTTCACTATTCATACTCCAGAGCAAAAGTCACCCAACCAGAAAAATCACCTTCTTTGACTAAACCAGATTGTGGTTTACGAGCAAATACACCAAAGAAAAGTTCTTGTTCACAATCCGCTTCGGTCACTTTTCCCACCTCCATCGGGGTATTCCACTCGATGGGTTTTTCGTCATGGGTCAATAGCCCTAAAACAACTCCACTTTCCCCTTGAGTCGCCACATAATCGTGCCCATCAATATTCACTAGCTGGGAACTGTGCCATGTCATTTTGATTAGCTTGTCCAAATCACTAGGCTGGCAATTATCGATGCCAATAGAAAAAGACGTAATTTCGCTACGGTCTTCTTGATTAAGAGTCTGTAACCGTAAGTTTTCTAAACGAACTTCTTTATTCACGGATGTCGAACTCACCCGGCAAGATAAATTGATCAGTTCTCCACCGAACTCGACATCAAGAACCTGAGCATTTGCTTCTCTTGAAAAGATCCACAAAATAGCCATCAACAAAGTGCTACAGAGGGTAAGCGACTTATTCATAGCTAACCTCCAATCTGAATTGATGGGATCTTTCGCTGATATTTGGCAGCTGAATAAGGTTATTGCCATTCATTAATGCCATTGGATAACGCACTACTTTTTGCCCAGTAGAAAGATCGACTACTTGCAAAATAATGGGAGTTTTAGCTGTATGGTTAAATGTTCCAACCTCACTAAAACTGGTACCAGCACCACAATTAGTCAGCATTAACTTTCCCGCCAACTGCAAATCACAGGGTGCATTAAATACCGTCGCATTGACCAATAACCATCCCGTTTGCGATGATTCATAGCGGGGTTCATTGATGGGTACGCTTCCCACAAACTCATCACCCACCACATTTACACTGGCTACTAGATTTATTGCGACTAACCCTAACCACAATGAGATATTTTTCATGTGCTTTCCCCTATCACTCACTGTTCCCCAGAAACGGTGCAAGTATCCCCTTGGCAACGAAATTCCAGTGTGGGTTTACCGCCATAGTCATTGATGTAGGTAAGATGGGGGGTATTAAGTGGATTTGATTTAATATCCAGCGTCGACTTCGGCGCAATCATCACCACCTCAAACGCACTCTCTTCAGACTGTTTACGATTATTTCCCACCCCAATAATCGTGAGATTAAATGGGGTAACATTGTTTAAACGATAGCCTTTTGGTGTTTTGACCAACGTGACTTTATGCGCCCATTTCGTTTCGGATTCGCCGATAATTTTAGCGGGACGATAAAACAGCTTTACACGGGATTGGAGGGCAATTTGTAGTGTATTTTCTTCCGTCGACTTCGGCGGAACTTCACGTAGATTAAAATAAAAAACTGATTCCCTATCATCGGGTAACTGACTAAATAAAGGCGTTTTACTCAGACGGACTAAACTGTGGCTATTAGGTTCAATACGCTGCAATGGTGGCGTTGCTAAAATGGCCCCTTTGGTTAATTTATTCCCCTGTAAATCCTCAATCCAGCTTTGGGCTAGATAGGCTTCTTCTGGATTATCATTGGATATGCGAATATTGATTGAATTCTCATTACCCGGAAAGATAATCCGAGTTCTATCCAGTGTTACTGCGCTATAAGATGCAAATGAAGTGATGGCAAGTAGCCCCATCAGTGATCTGCGAAAATTAGACATAATCAACCTCATAGAATGATTTATTGACGAAAAGATTATTGGCCACATGGCAGTAACAGCATGGAAGAAGAGGCATTCGGTGTGTCTGGCAGCATCAACTGACACTGTTTTTGATTACGCCAATACACCCACAAAGGCTCTTTTCCAGAAACGCCAACTAACCAAGTCACCCCATCTTCCCCAACGATCCCCAACTCTTGGTTAGCTTCATTACGAACGCTGGCACCAAATGGCGGTGTTTTACCTCCTTTCAGGGTGATCACGGCAAACACTTTTTCCCCTTTCATCACAGGGAAGCTGCGATAACCAATGGCACCTTTTGTCAGCGTGATATCACTGGTTGAACTCAACGCTTCAATATTTTCAGGTAACTTACTGGTATTGATAGTGGCTGTTGATTTTCGATAGCTATTCACATTCGGGATCACTGCGAGCCCAAATGCGTTAGTTTTGGTCACACCGTTATTCAAGGGAACGCCACCAATATCGGAGGTTTCTACCATTAAGCGCGTATCGCCATTCGCGGAACGGTGTAATGCAGCACCTTTACCCGTGACAGTAATACCGCTATTAATAGATGCCCCCACACTGCGATATTGATGAGGTACATAACTACCGTTGAATGAAACATTGGCATCCGAGAGATCGCGGGAATAGAAACCACTGAAACTGGTTTGGCTATCCATAGCCTGCCCATGGTTGTAACCCATAGTTAAGCTATAGCTATCATTATCTCCATAGCCGTTATAACCCACGTTATGGTTATATTGATTCTTTTTGGCTGACCGCGAATAAAGCTCGGAGAATGTCAGACTATGTCCGCTATACAGTGGAATCGTTAAGTACAAATTGATGGAATCATCTTCATAGCCGTTACTGCGCTCTGTACGTGTCGCGGATAACGCAATATTTCCGTTGTATTGAGAGAGAGATGGAAAACTCAAATTAGTATTGGCATATAAACCATATTGAGTTTGAGGATCATCCTGCCAATACGTACTGTATTGGTAATTGAGCGACACATTAAAATTATCAAAATACTTATTAAGGTAAACTTGGTAGTTTTCTTTGGTCGCTCTTGGCGTGGCGCCCGTTCTATCTTCATCCATATATTGCGTCAAAGTGCGGTACTCTTTATCCGCAAACCGATAGCCAGCAAAGGTAATATCTGTGCGTAAATCATCAAATGATTTAGCATAATTGACGCGATAAGAGCGCCCTTGTAAGCGGTCTTTATCATCTGAATAATCAGCAAAAGATTGAGTGACATCCACAGAAATCGCCCCGAGAGAAAACAGGTCTCGCCCAATACCGAGTGCTGCGCTTTGATAATAGGCATTGAGCTGAGCCCCCCCATAAAGCGACCATGCATTGGAGACACCGTATGACAATTCACCACTAATAACCGGCTCCCCCGTTAAATGTCGATTGTCATAACGTGTTTTACCTACTGCTGTCTTATAAACGACTCTTCCAGGACGCGTTAAATACGGTAATGAAGCGGTACTAAGGCTAAATTTATTCTCTTCACCATTTTCCTCTCGCACGATCACATCTAAAAGGCCTCGAACGCCACTATCTAACGTCTGGATACGAAATGGCCCCGGTGGCACTGAGGTTTCTGAAATGATCCGATCTTGACTGCGCACGATCACAATCGCATTCGTTTTAGCCACCCCAATAATTTCTGGTGCATAACCAACTAACTTAGGAGGCAACATGCGATCATCGCTTTCAATCGAGATCCCCGTGTATTGCCACGATTCAAAAACATCCGAATAAAAGTTATTTTCACCAAGAGTTAAGATCGCCGCAGAATCTTTTAGGGAACGAAAGGCATATAACCGACTAAAATCAAAATTATGCTTTTCTTGGTCATAATCCCCACCATGCTGCTTTTGATACGTGCCATTAAAATCACCACGTAAGCGCCACGCACCAATATTCACACCAGAAGTTCCATTGCCGGATAAATAGATACGCTTATTGCCTTCGCTTTCTTTAGTCGCCGAAATATTTGCGTTGTAATCTACAAATACTCCGTTGATACCGTCTTCCCATAACTTCGGAGGCACCCAATAAGGGTCCCGGTATTCCATCCACATCTGTGGAATGGTCATTTTGAGGGACATTGAGGGTAAATCGACTTTACTTTGTACCCCCGCAAGTGCTGAGAAATTTAAACATTTCCCATCATGAGATAAGGTTATTTTTTCTATTGATGATGGCTTAAAACCCATCAAATCCAGTAATTCCGGTGCGATACACACGAATTGAGACTGTATTTTCTGTACACTTTTATCTTCATAAACAGCCACATCTCGAGGTGCTCCTAAGCGCAGACCATTGACAAAAACGGTGAGAATATAATCGCCGGGAGGAACATACCCAGCAACGGAGAATTGGCTCATATCAATATTATTAATATCGCTAGCATCTAATACATCGGTATTAAATTCAGCGGCATACACATTTCCTATGCCCATACTCAGCGCTAACAAAACTGCCTGTCTTAGTTTGCTATGTTTGAACACCATGCTCTATACCATCCCAAATGCGACAAGTGTGCCCCTCTCGAAAATGATTTCGAGAGCATATATATTTGCAACCTATTGATAATCGATAAAAAACCGAATCAGCCCTTGATAACTACCCGCCTGAATCGGCTGTCCTGTCAGCTCTAACCGTAAGAAATAACGTAAGAAAAGTGCTTTTTCTGATTTGTCTTGTCGTAAGACATTATCTGACAAGAGGTAGTATTGACCCGGTATCAGCGTGTTTAAGTGATTATCTAGTACGGAAACAGCAAGCCCTTGAGATGCTCCCTGTAATACAAAGGCATCAATATGCTCAGCGGCTTGACCGACAAAACGAATTGACCAGGTTTTAGGATCGAGAGAAGAGTGCAAACTGCCACAATCACGAAGCTCAATAACAAAAGGTTGATTATGCTGCTCTCGCTGAATTTTAGTTCCTAGCATCGTTAATGCTAATGGAGAAAAATCAATAGATTGGAAACGATTCTCTATCACCACAGAACAAGGAGTAGCGACAACGATCCCTTTGAAGGTTGTACTCGCGTTAAGCTCAATTTTTTTATTACTGGTGGCACTCGATATCACAGGACACAGCAAAATCACTGTGGTTATCAATCGTGTTAATTGGCGAGCTAGCCGTTGATAAACAATCACAATTCCCTCCCTCAATTCGATCAGTGATACCGCCAGCACACTGCTGACGGTATCTCCACACTCTTATTGATAAGTAATTCGGAAATTCGTGATGGCGCTGAATTTACCTTCAGTGACATCTTTAGTTGTATCAATAGCCTTAGCTAGTGCTTTGAATGATAAAGTATTATCGCCTTTTTTATTGATGATACGTGACAAGATATCTTTGGCTTTACCAAATTCAAAGCCATCAATTGCAATACCTACGTTATTGAGATTACCTGGCGAAGTTGAAAGTAATGTGTTCGTTGCATCGGCATAATTTTGCCCTGTAAACACAAGCTCCATTGATTTCACCACAGCAGGAGTACCGGCATCATCTTTAGTAAAGTCAGAAAAATCACAGCCCGTAAATTCAATATTAAAATCCACTTCGGCAGAGCGGCCATTTTCTAGCCCTCGACGAGATAGTTGCCCAAAATCTACGGTTTGTTTCAGTGATGATTGCCCAATATTACATGGCGACGTTACTACGGTTCCGATGAAATTAATTGTGCCTGTATTTTCTGCCATCACACCAAAAGATGTGACTGAGGCAGCCATAATTGTGGCTAATGCCAATGTATTTAGTTTCATAATATGACTTTCCTTTAATTTAAAAAATGAGGGAAACAAATATCACCATTAAAATAATTAATGGCATAAACAACATCTTAATAAAATAATTCAAGACATAACTGTTGAATAAAAAGCAAATTAAAATTCACTTATTGATCTTAATTTTAATTTTTCATAGTAAGAATATTTTGATTTTTTATCTTGAAATAAAAAATTATCCTGTCGCTTTATCTCTGCTATTTCATCAGAGTAATTAGCAATAACTTTAAAGAAAAATTCAGACCAATCTTTACCTAGCATATTTAGTAAAGCATCAAGATTTTCAATACTAATACTGGTGATCCCTCTTTCATATCGAGATACTTGCTGCTGGCTAATATGAAGCATTTTACCCAATTGCTCGCCCGTTAAAGAACTATTTACTCTAGCATCTCGTAAAAACAAACCCACTTCTTTACGTAATAAAATTTTATTTTTAATCATATTAAAACCAACGTTAGATAGCTTTAATTTTATTTATTCACAGAGAGTCAATAACAATGAATAAACAGCTCAATAAAAATGGATATATCCGAATTGCAGGAAACATAATTTATTAAAATATAGATACAAGGAATAACACTGTAAATACGTTTATATCGATCGAATTTATATAATTCAATAGCTAATACCTATCGAATTAATTTATTTGTTTTCTATTGATTGATTTGAAAAATAAAATATTCATTAATTACATATAATTAAATAGATTTCATGAAAACATATAATTAGCTAATTATGATTAATATCACGCACTATAAATTAAAAAATGAATAAAAATAACCTTATTTTTTTATTATTGAATTGAAACTATATTAAATCAAAAGAATAATATAATTAAATATAAAAAATTAATTAAACCAAAAAAATAAAATAATAAAAACTATAAACCTTGTATTAGCCTAAAATTATCAATCAGTCTTAAATAACACACTTTAAGAGTATGCTAAAATTTCATTCGTAATTTTAAAAATAAATAGAATTAAACCTTAAAAATGAATTATCCATTTTAGTAGAGATCAAAAACTCATCAAAAATAGGTATTTAATAGTTACCAATAAAAATCATCATCCTTTTAAAATAATTCTTTTCTATCCATATCACGCTGAGATTATACAAATACTGCATTTTTCATTTGCTTACCTTACACCGAGAATATTTATCCGCTAGGATAGTGCTAAAAAGGAGCTAATTATGAAAAACCAGTTCTACAGCTACCAACCAAAACAAGGTCATGGACTTCCCCATGATCCAATCCCATCATTAATTGGTCCACGCCCAATTGGCTGGATTTCTACTTGTGATAAACAAGGAAGAACCAACCTCGCACCTTATAGCTTTTTTAATATTTTTAATTACTCGCCCCCAATTTTAGTATTTTCCAGTGTTGGAAAAAAAGACTCCGTCACCAATGCCATTGAAACCGGAGAATTTGTCTACAACCTCGCCACTCTCGATTTGGGAGAGCAAGTTAATTTGAGTAGCGCGACTTTAGCCTATGGAGAAAGCGAATTCGATTTAACGGCATTGTCTACCACGCCATCCACCTTAATAAAGCCACCGCGAATTGCACAAACCCCCGTCGCTATGGAGTGCATCGTCACTGAATATCAGCAATTAAAACGCGCTGATGGCACGCTATTGGATACATAGATGGTTATGGGCGAAGTTGTGATGGTGCATATTGCGGAGGAGACACTAGAAAATGGCTTATACAATAGTGCTCGACAAAAACCGCTGATGCGCGCAGGGGGACCTGCCGATTACTATTGGATAGAAGAGCAACAAAAACTGGAAATGTATCGTCCTAAATAACCTTTCTTTCAGTTAGCCTACGATAATAGTAGGCTATATCTCCACATTGAGTTTCGTTTATTTCGAATATTGAATATTTCGTTTATTTCGTTTACACTTATTAAAGCAGTGCAGGCGAATGTTTATGACTGCCAGTAATGAGCTGAAATGCTGAAAATAGAGTAATCAACCTTAATAGATAGGAACAGCAATGACATACTCAATTCTTAAAGGTATGAGCCTCCCGGCTCCAAAGGAGATTGAGGCGGCAGTTAAAGGACAAAGGGAACTTGCAACTTACTTGTCCACCAAATTAGAAACTCAACAAATATCGATTAAAGATGCAGATAATAAAGTTCATCAAATTGAATTACCTACATCAGCATTAACATTACTCATGGCAATTTTAGGTGAGCTTGCCGCAGGTAATGCAGTACAAATTGTTCCAGTGCATGCTGAATTAACAACGCAGGAAGCGGCTAATATTCTTAATGTATCTCGCCCTCACTTGGTGAAACTTTTAGAAGCAGGCAGACTTCCTTTTCATAAAACAGGTCGTCATCGTCGTATTCTTTTCGCTGATTTAATGCAGTTCAAAGCTCAAAGAGAAGAAGAAAGTTTGCAAGCCATGCAAGCGTTGGCAGACCAAAGTCAGGAGCTTGGTCTTTACTGATGATCCATTCCCCTTTTCCTGTTGTATTAGATGCATGTGTTTTATACCCATCGCTTCTACGAGATTTACTCATGCATCTAGCAATAGCAGGTTTGTATCAAGCAAAATGGACAGATGTAATTCATAATGAATGGCAACGTAATCTTCTAATTAATAGACCTGATTTATCTACAAGCCAATTAAATCGAACCAGTGCATTAATGAATATTGCTTTGCCCGATGCCAAAGTTGAACAATATGAACCATTGATTGATGGACTCGAATTACCAGACTTAGATGACCGACATGTTGTAGCGGCGGCAATAAAGAGCAATGCAAAAATTATCGTTACATTGAATTTGAAAGATTTTCCGAAAAAATATTTAAAGCGCCTAGATATGGAAGCGCTTCATCCTGATGAATTTATCTCAGATTTATTCGATTTAAATCATGCTCTAGCTTTATCAGCAGTTCGTAAACAACGAATCAACCTAAAAAAACCAAAGATAAATACTCGCGAGTACTTTGATGCATTACTACGGCAAGGGCTACCAATGACAGTCAAAGCACTCGAAAAATATCAATGTATGATTTAAAGCTAATGCTTCGAACTCTTATTATGGTTAAGGGTTTCTTCTTTAAGATCAAGCTCATCACGTAAACGGTGATACACTCGCTCATTAATATTCTTCCCTTTACGCATCTGATATAACGCATCTCGTTTCGCTTTCAATGCAGAGCCCGACATTGAGCGCTCCATCTCAATCATTCTATGTAAATCAAATACATCAGATTCAGTTTCATCAGAGTTATCTAAACGTCGACCATAAATCTCTAATAACTGAGCTCCCACTTCTGTACGCATCGCAATTTCATCAACATCTTCTGAAGGGTGGTTCATTAGCTCCCGAATATGTGCCATTGCGGCTTCATTCAGTGCCAGACGAGCACGAATTTCATCATTATCATAGGGTAAATCTTGCACTAAACCTTTAGTTAAAATCGGCAACGCAATGCTGGCAATAAGCAATGAACATAGAATAACCCCCATCGCAATGAAAATTGCCACGTCACGGTTAGGGAATATTGAGCCATTCGGCATCAATAATGGCAATGTCAAAATACCCGCTAGCGTAATCGCACCACGCACGCCTGCCGTTGCCATCACTGCCATCATACGAATACGAACTTCATCCGCCTGCTTACCACGACGACGATTATGGAATACCGTTAACGTCATCGAAATCCATACCCACGCAAAACGCAACGCGCCTAATGCCACGGTAATAATACCGACATAGACAAATAGCATCCACGGATGACTGGCTCCTGCCGCTTCTGCAACCTCCGGCATATTAGTCCACATTCCCGGTAGCTGCTCACCTAATAGAATAAAGATCATCCCATTTAAACCGGTTTGTACCGTATCCCATACTGCCTTGCTCTGCATCCGAGTTGCCGCTTGCATACGTCCTGCAATTTTCTCGTAGTGCATTGCAATACCCGCAACAACAGCAGCAAGAATACCGGAAACATGCAAATGTTCCGCTAACAAGTAAGCCGTAAATGGCATTAACAAGCTGATCATAATCTGAATCGAGGGTTCTTCACCGGTCCGTTTCACCAAAAATTGGTTAATCCAGCCAATCGCCCATGCCACCAGTAAGCCAATCGCGATCCCGCCAAATGCCACCAAAACAAATTGCCCAGCGGCGGATGTCAGTGAAAATTCCCCTGTCAGCGCCGCAACAACTGCAAAACTAAAGCACACTAAACCCGTTGCATCGTTAAGCAGTGATTCACCTTCTAGAATATGCGCCATACGCGATGGTAAAGGTGAATTCACGGTCATTGCAGAAACCGATACGGGGTCTGTTGGCGATAAAATTGCTGCCAGCGCAAACGCCACCGCTAACGAAAATGTCGGAATTAACCAATGAATAAAGAAGCCCATCCCAATAACGGTGACGACGACTAACCCAATAGCTAGCGATATAATCGGTTTAATTTCTTGAAATAAGGCTTCTTTGGGAATTCGCCAGCCATCAAGAAATAGTAAAGGAGGAATAAATAGAAATAAGAATAAATGCGGTTCGAACTCTACCGTAAACCCATAAAACGATAAGGCTGCACCTAACGCTATTTGAATAATAGGTAACGGAATAATATCTTTAAGTAAGCGTGAAACAAAAACGCTCACCACCACTGCAAGTAAAAAAACGAGTACAAGTGTCACTACTGACATTGAGTGCTCCAGTATGGTTTATCTATTAGTTTTCTGTCTTGCAGTAAATAGATAAATCAAATCAATGTAAAGTAGCAATTTATAATCTTTTAAAAATAACCAGAAAATCAAAAACAACCATATCAATCATTGTGTTACAGGATATTACTCAATTTAAAATACGTCATAGAAATAATGAATATCTCAATGTTTTATAAGGCTTAAATAATAGCTTTACTGGCAAACGATTAAAACACATCAAAAACAGATAAATCCTACCATTTCATGGTGATTTACTCATTTAACTTCAGGGCTGTGTCTATCAATAAGCTCCTGCAAAATCTGTTTTAACATTTTACTTTTTCGTGTACCTAAAGGTGCTAATACTAATTTTTCATGCTCTTCAGCCGCCACTAATAATCCTTCCACTAAAGCAACTCCGCTTGATGTCACACTGACTAGTGTAACCCGGCGATCGCTGCCTGTATGGTTATTATGACGGATAACATGCCCCTGCTGTTCCAATCGTTGCAGCACTCGTGTGATAGTCGGTTGCTTACTGACAGTTTTTTGGGAAAGTTCAGTTATCCCCATCGACCCATTATTCGCCAACGTCGACAATACTCGCCACTCCAATACTGATAGCCCATGGGCTTCGACCACCGCATGAAATTCAGATGATACAAGCATCCACGCCTGCCCCAATAGGGCAGGCAGATAATTATCCACGAAAACTTTTGATTCAGGCATCAGTTCCTCATGTTTAGCTTCAAGTTTAATCACACTGGAAGCTAGCAGAGTAGCAGAAGGAAACCTAACTCTTAACATAATTTAACTAAAACTTTCCGCTAAGTAATGAACCGAAACCATCCACGCGGGTATCCAGCCCCAGCTTCTTCAACATCATGTAAGTGGTTGCTACCGATGATGATAAAACAGGTAGCCCGACTCTATCTTCAATTAATTGAATTGACGGCAAAGAGGGCATTTGGACACAAGCTGAGGCAACGATGACATCCACATTGGTATTGAGTTTTTTAGTGATCTCCACTGGCGCTAATGGATTTTGTCTTCCCACTTCAAGATTGTCAGGAATTTCGAGAGAAATACTGTCAACAACCTCAATACCTTCACTTTCAATGTAATCAATCACCAACTGAGTTAACGGCTTCATATATGGCGTTAGGATAGAGACTTTTTTCGCCCCAATCGCATGTAGCCCATCAACCAATGCCCCTGCACTGGTGACAACCGGAGCTGGATGACCATTATCGATGGTACGTTCGTGAAGGCGCTTTTCCGATATACGGTGATAACCTTTTCCCATACTCATGATCGCAACTAAGCAAGCGTAGCCTAAAACATCAACATCTGCATCAGAGAGCTCAATCGCACAGCGGTCACTGTCAAAATCCATTTTTGCCAGCTCATCTTTGGTCACTTTTTGCATACGCATACGACTGGAATGAAATGTAAAACGTTCGGCAAACATCGCTTCACGGGCACGTAAAATCGCCGGAATCTCTGTTTCCATTGTCGTGTTGGATGAAGGCACTATCTGCCCAATACGAAAAGTGCGCGCTAAAGTCATAGTCCTTTCTCCAAAGATTGCTCATCTGCTTCGGCAAATTGGTTCAATTCATCCACATTCTGCCCACTATCATGAAAACGAGCTGCAGTCAGTGGGCGACGATTAACCTGTAAATCAAAGATATCAAAGCGGTTATAATGCCCCGTAATATCGTGCATCTGACGTGGCTGAATACAGCGATTTAAATCAATTTCACCATAAACAATCCCTTCTTTATCTATCAGTGGTTCACCCACTACGCGTCCATCTGGACCGATAATGCCGGAAAATGCACTATTAGGACGCGCGAGCAATTCACGAGATTCCGGATGAGAATCTGCCATCGCCTCAATAATTTCATCAGAAACTGTTGAACAAGAAACAACGGTGAACACTTTCCCTTCAAAGCAGTGTGCCGACGCTCGTAGGCGAATGGCCTCTGCCATGTCGTAATCTTTTGGCGCAACGGGTAAAGCGATATAACTCGCGATATGCACCAACTCCCCTTGAGCCAATAATGAGAAACGTGCCAACGTATTGGTATTCTCCCCACAAGCCAGCGCGCCCAAAGGACCAATACTGGTTTGGTGGACTTTTAGTGACGACGCATCCCCATTTGCCCACGTTAATTTCTCAGCCCAAGTCGGAACTAATTTACGGTGGCGACCGAGAATTCGCCCTTCATCCGAGATAGTCACAAGGGTGTTGTACAAAGTAGCAATTCCGTTGGGATTACGTTCATTCACCCCAATCACCACATTAATATGGTGACGAGCCGCAGCTTGCGCAATGCGCTTAATTTCTGGCCCCGGAACTTCAATCGCTGATTTGCACAGTTTTTCAAACCATGGACTACCATCGATAGGGTTCATCACCCAGCTCCAATAAGGGTAACCAGAAACAAAAACCTCGGGAAATGCCACTAACTTAGCCCCGTTATCTGCCGCTTCTTCGATTAACCGGCACACTTTGTCAACCGTTGCATTGGTATCGAGGAAAACAGGCGCGGCTTGTACCGCCGCCGCCTTAAACTGAGGTAGATTTAACATACTTTTATCTCCCTTGGGTTATACCGCAACCACTGGATGACGTAGCTCACCAATTTTTTCCACGTAAGCTTCAATCACATCTCCTGGCCATACCCACTCTTGTGGAGAACGCCCAGCACCAACACCCTCAGGAGTTCCCGTAGCAATGATATCTCCCGGCTCTAACGTGATACCTTTGCTGATATCTGCAATTAATGCGTTAACATTGAACAGCATATGACGAGTATTGGAATCTTGTTTAGTCACGCCATTCACTTTCAGACTCAAATTAAGGGAATGAGGATCGGGAATTTCATCTGCGGTGACAATGCAAGGGCCAAACGGCGCATAGGTATCTTGCCCTTTCGAGTAAATCCATTGGCCTGCACGGCGGCAATCACGCGCACTCATATCGATCATGAGGCTATAACCAAACACATAATTCAGTGCGTCTGCTTCAGAAACCCCTTTTGCACGCGTTCCCATAATCACCGCTAATTCCACTTCCCAATCTAATTGCTGCGTGATCTGGCTGTTATGCTCAATCGCATCACCCGGCCCAATCACCGTTGTTGGCGGCTTAGAGAAAATAACAGGCTCTTTAGGTAATTCTTTCGAGGTATCCAAAGTACGGCTAGACTCAGCAACGTGTTCAACATAGTTCAGGCCGATCCCGAAAATATTTTTTCTTGGACGTGGAATTGGCGCTAAAATTTTTACGTTCTGTACTGGCCATGCAGTTCCCGCAGGGAATTGACCTTTATGTGCGTTTAATAATTCAGTACCTGCACGGATCCCTTGAGGGCCTAAATCAATAAATTCCAACATATTGTCTGGTAAATATTGGCCGTTTTCTTCAGCAAGTCTGGCTAAATCAACTACTTGGTTATCAACGATCGCACCTAAACGTGCTGCTGCGGTAACATCTGAACGGTAAGTAATAAGACGCATAATTCTTCTCCTTGTGTCAGGTCGATATGCCTGACTGAAATCTTCACGTAAATAGTTAGAATAAATAATTAGCCAATAACTTTTTGGTGCCCGTCATTTTCCACTAATGCCTCTTCATAATAGAGGCCAAGGGAGTTCATCACTGGCAGGTCGTTAAAACAGAATAAGCAAGCATCCTCACTTTGCGAGGTATTCACATGCTCATGGAACATCCATGACGGCACACAGAAAATATCCCGCTCTTGCCAGTCAAAGCGTTGCCCATTGATAACCGAATAACCCTTTCCTTTCGCTACTTGGTAAATAAAGCTGCCTGTATGGCGATGGGCTTTACCCACAAAACCTGGGCGCAGCAGCTGCATACTCGCCCCAATCGTTGGCATCACTGGTCCCCCGGTTAGCGGATTGGTGTAGTGCATCAGCACATCATCAAAGGGTGAGCCCTCACTAACTTTTACTGCACGTTGTAGCGCTTCATAAGTCGGTCCCCATTGATACTTGAACAGGGGTGAATAAGGCTTATCCCAACCAATATGCTGTGGGCGCAATGCCGTTCCGCCCCACATACCCACTGGGTAATCAACCGGACGAGTCTGTACTTGGTTTAAATCTGGATGCACTTTATAAAAGCCGGCTTCCATCGCATTGACTAGTGGAATGTCGAGCCCATCTTGCCAAATACACGGTAAGCCATCCTCTGCAACACCATGCTCATGCCAAGTTCCATTCGGTGTCAGCACAAAATCATTGGCTTCTAGCATCATTTTTTGCCCTTCCACAATGGTATAAGCTCCACGCCCTTCCATAATGAAACGCAATGCTGATGAAGAATGCGCATGTGCTGAGGCCGCTTCTCCTGGATGCATAACTTGTAATCCGGAATACAACCAACCCACCGCTGCCGCGACATCTTGACGACCAGGATTATTGAGATAGATAACCCGGCGGCCAGCTTTTTCTGGCGTCACTAAATCCACTGAACGTAAAACATGTTCCCGTAAATCTTGGTAGCGCCATAACACGGGCACCGACTGGGATTTTGGCTGCCATGGCTCAATCTTGTTAGCAACCGTCCATAACGCGCCGGTTTTTAATTCATCTAATTGCTTGTAATACGCCAACAATTCAGGAGTGTCGGCCACATCTGCGCGTCCTGCGACATTTTCTCTATACTGTTCATGGGACTGAGTTGTCATCGGTTTTAGCTCCTATATAGCTAGCACAATTAGCGACTTTTCGATTGTTGGATCAATTGCTGGCGACCATATTCATATGGCGCAGGCCAATTTACGGTATTCCATCCAAAGCGGGCACATTCATGAAGTAACCAAGCAGGGTCAGCAAGCAATGGACGAGATAGAGCGCAAAGGTCTGCACGCCCTGAAGCGATAATGCTGTTGACCTGATCCGCATCAGTGATTGCACCAACAGCAATCACTGGAACCGAACCTTCATTACGAATTCGATCTGCCATTGGGGTTTGGTACATGCGCCCATAAACAGGTTGTTGCAGAGGCGAAACTTCGCCCGACGAGCAGTCAATGATGTCAGCACCAGCTTGGTGTAAAGCTTTCCCAATCAAGACCGCTTCATCAACCGTGGTGCCACCCTCAACCCAATCGGTTGCAGAAATACGCACTGAAAGCGGCTTACCCTCTGGCCATACTTTTCTTACTGCACTCACTACAGCTAATGGAAAACGTAGGCGATTTTCCAGTGAGCCACCGAAACCATCGGTACGTTGGTTCGTCAATGGCGAAATAAAGCTGGATAATAGATAACCGTGCCCTGCTTGCAGTTCCAACCAGTCAAATCCAGCCTGATCCGCGCGCTTTGCCGCCGCAACAAATTGGTCAATTATTATTGCCATTTGCGCTTCAGTCAGTTCCGCAGGCGTATCTGAAATGTTCGGTAAGTAAGGTAATGGTGAGGCAGAAACCAGTGGCCAATTACCGT
The DNA here is from genome assembly GCF_028479445.1 of Providencia sp. PROV210. Classification (NCBI taxonomy): domain Bacteria; kingdom Pseudomonadati; phylum Pseudomonadota; class Gammaproteobacteria; order Enterobacterales; family Morganellaceae; genus Providencia; species Providencia sp. PROV210. The sequence goes on along the minus strand of NZ_JAMPNQ010000018.1, from coordinate 90,748 downwards.
GTTTCATTGGATGATTTTCTTGTTCCCAGCCACGTTGAGTGGAACCTCTACGCCCTGCATGACCGAGTTGAATTCCAATTTTTGCATCCGTTTTTTGATGCACAAACTGAGTCACATTTTTCCATGCAGCCACTTGCTCATCGTTCCAAATTCCTGGGCATCCCGTTGTCACCCGAGCCTCTGGAGAAATTGCAGTCATTTCAGTCATGATCAGGCTCGCACCGCCAAGAGCACGGCTCCCGATATGGACTAAATGGAAGTCACTGACAACCCCATCGGTTGCGCAATACAATAATGTTGGTGAGGCGATCACACGATTTTTCAATTCCAAATCACGCAAACGATAAGGCGTTAACATCGGGGCGATTTTTTGGTTAGTGATATTCGTAGGTAATCCTGATTTTTCGGCAAACCAGTTTTCGTAATCCGTTAACCAACTGCCATCGCGAACGCGTAAATTTTCGTGGGAAATACGCTGAGAGCGGGTCAATAATGAATAAGCAAATTGCTCTGGGTCGAGGTTTTCATAGCGCTGAACATTTTCAAACCACTCAGTTGAGTTACGTGCCGCATTTTGGATTTTCAATACTTCAACACTACGAACTTTTTGGTAATGCTCTAAGCCTTTGCGCAAATCACCCTGAGTGGTTTTTAAACTTTCACACAACTCGATAGCGTCTTCCAATGCGAGCTTAGTTCCTGAACCAATTGAGAAATGTGCGGTATGGGCAGCATCACCCATCAGTACGACAGGTACGTCTTTGTTTTCAGCTGGTTGAGTCCAATGCACCCACTTATCACAAATAACACGAGGAAAACGGATCCAAATGGCGGCACCACGCAGATGAGCCGCATTAGCCATCAATTTTTCCCCATCAAGCCATGGCGCAAACAGTTTTTCACAGTAAGCGACGCCATCTTCTTGGGACATCTGGTCAATACCGGCTTTTAACCACGTTTCTTCCGTCGTTTCTACGATAAATGTAGAAAGTCCATCTTGGAATTGATAAGCATGAACTTGGAACCAACCGTGTTCATTTTCAGCAAAAATAAAGGTAAATGCGTCGAAAATCTTTTTAGTTCCTAACCAAACAAAACGGCAACGACGCTGATCGATATCCGGTTTAAAGATATTTTCATAACGAGTGCGTACCGCGCTGTTGATCCCATCTGAAGCAATGACTAAATCGGCGTTATATTGGCGAGCAATTTCTTGGTCATCTGTCACTTGAGTTTCGAACACCAGTTCTACGCCCACTTCAAGACAACGATCTTGCAAAATATTGAGTAATTTTTTACGCCCGATCCCGATAAAACCGTGTCCACCACTGCGATTACAGCTACCTTTAAAATGAATGTCGATATCATCCCAATGGCTAAACTCTGCGCTGATAGTTTCTGCTGAAACAGGGTCTGCTTTGCGTAAATTGCTTAATGTGGCATCCGAGAACACCACACCCCAGCCAAAGGTGTCATAAGGGCGGTTACGTTCAACCACCACAACACGATTTTCTGGGTTCTGTAATTTCATCAGCAACCCGAAGTAAAGCCCTGCGGGACCGCCGCCGATACAAACGATATTCATGGAATTTCTCCTTTAATGACGTTTTGCCATTACACAGGTTGCTGCTGGGTTAAGGCGCTATACAGTGCATCAGGAATAGGGATCGCCTGATGCGTGATAAGGGATGTCGTGACATAGGTTTGAGTCACTTGCATACGTAATTCACCGTCGAGGCTGATACAACGTTGGCATAGAGTCAGTGATTTACTTCCTATACGCTCAACTTGTAGCTCTAGCTGGACATCATCCCCCATACGGCTAATCGCTTTAAAATCGGCTTCTAAATGGACAGTTGGTAAGCCAAAACGCTGGTCGAGAATGTAACCTGCAAATCCTTCAGGAAGCAGCTCATCGAACCAACGTTCAATCAAGTTGTTAAACATCACGAAATATTGTGGGTAAAACACGATCCCTGCGGGGTCACATTCTGAAAAATGAATCCGATGTTCCCGTGAAAATTTCAGTAAGCTCATGATGTTGTCCTTATTCCATCGCCAAACGCTGGCGACATTTTTGCAACTCTTTTCCGTGCTCATCCGCTAATGCGGCCTCACGTAATTCGCGCAGATTAATAGGGGCTAACTGGCTGCCTTGGCGCTCTACAATGTCCATCAATACTTGGAAGTTGCGCAATCCACGGGCATGAGTATCGCTATAGCCTTTAACCACCCGCTGACATTGCGCAATTTCAGTCGCAAGAGCGGGATTATTTTTCGCCGCATCAACCACTACCGCTAACCATTTTTCAATACGATTATTTTCAAGTTGATAACGTAATGTTGAGCGTCTTCCCCGTCGCCATGCTGCAAGCACGTATAACTGTAAGAAGCCCCATAATGAACTGGTAGTGATCGTGCGCCCCTTTTGGGCAAATTTGCGAACGGCTTTGTGAACCCAATGTGGCTTCATCAACCAGTTACCTAAATTTTTGGGAAGCGTTTCGCAAATCTCTTCAATTCTCGGATGCATAAATTCATTGATGTCTAACAGTTGGCTATCTTTGGCTTGCACTTCATTACGAACCCGAGCAAAGCGGCTATCACGAATTTTGAGATCTGCCACACGGATGGTGTCTTCATAAGACATCCATAACGCTAAGTGGCGCACCAAAGCACGTTGCAGGCGTGGGTCATCACCGCCTTTTTGCGCAAACAAACTCTCGAGCCGATCTAAATACTGCTCAGCATATGCAGGGTCTTGGTAGTCAATAAGGCGACGAACGCCTTCAGTTGCTAAGTAATGAACATGCTCAGGGAATTGGTTATCAATACGGGAAAGGAGTTCTATAACATGCTTATTTTGGGGTGTTTTTACTACATTTTCAGCCACTTCAGCTTGGTAAGCTTCTTCGGGCTGTGCAGCTTTTTCTGCCCCCAGAGAAAATGCCCGCAAGCTAGGTTTAACACCGACGCCGCCTCGCATAATGGTTTCTTCAAATTGTTCACGGCTAAATGGCAACACACCGGAACCGAACAGGGCACCAAACAGAACCGCACTGATCACACTACCACTGTCTTGAGCTGCTTGAGCCATATCAAAATGAATAAATTGGCGCGCTGCTTGCCCTGTATGGCGTATCAATGCTTGGCTATCAACACGTCCATCTCCCATTGCCGATTTTTCTGCAATGGAGTAAACCCGATGGGTCGAGCTCACCAACGTGGTGCGTTCAGGAGTCACAAAACCACGCTGTACCGCACGCCCCGCTTCCATCAACTCGGATGCTAAAACGATATCGACATCTCCCGGCATTGGCATTAATGCCAACACAGGCGCCGGAGTTTCTGGGTTATCAGCCCCGGGAAATAGCTCCACATAATAGATTGTTGCCCCTGTACGTTGAGCAACACCAGGAACCGACGTCGTTTGCGCAAAATAGCCGTTTTCTTCGCCAAGATTAACAATCCAATCGGCTAGAACGCCGCCACCTTCGCCACCCATGGCGAGAATGGCGATTTTTATCGGCTGTAATGCCATTAAAGGTTGTGTCATTTGCTGCCCCTTAGAAACTCAGTTGTTCACGGCGGCGTGCATCACGACGCTGTAAGAAGCCAATAAACCAGCCGCGAACACGGTGGCGCAATTTGTCCCAACCATTTGGATTGGTAATAATTTGAGCTTTGAAGAATGATGGACACAACACTGCGGCGTGGGAAACTTCACCGCACAAACCACACCCTACACAACTGTCCATCACCGTTGCGACAGGATCGGTACGCAGTGGATCTGGATTTGGCTTGATCGATAATGATGGGCAGCCCGATAAACGAATGCAGGAATGATCCCCAGTGCAGGTATCAGGATCAATGCCGAAACGTTCACGGACAACACGTTTACCCGTAGAAATATCATGACGAACTTTTTTCTTTTCACGACGCTGTTTATTCAACATACATTCGCTTTGCGCAATCAGAACTTTGGGGCCTTTTTCTGTAGTCGTCAGCGCTTCACGCAACGTCTTCGTCATCGTCTTTAAGTCATAGGTATGCTTAATCGTTTTTACCCAACTGACCCCCACACCTTTCACCGCATTTTCAATTTCATGACCTGTGCTACGCGTTGGATTCAGGGCTGTTGAAGAGAGAATATCTTGCCCACCCGTTGCTGACGTGTAGTTATTATCAATCACGATAGTTAAGTTATCGCTGCGGTTGAAAACACTATTGGCAATCCCGCTGGTTAAACCGTTATGCCAAAAACCACCATCGCCCATCACTGCAATTGCACGCTTTCCTGCATTGGCATTTAATGCAGCAGTTCCCGCACCACCTAAACCGTAGCCCATCGTAGTGTTGCCGAGATTAAATGGAGGAAGAATAGAGAACAGATGGCAGCCAATATCAGCGCTAATGTGATGTTCCCCTAATTCACGCTCAACCAGCTTCATGGCAGTAAAAATTGGTCGTTCAGGGCAACCCGTACAAAATCCGGGTGGGCGCGCATGTACAGTTTCATTTAAAGTGGGTTCTGCTGCGTTAATATATTCAGGCAAATCATCGTCAGCTTTTACTGCGGCCACATTAATGGTTGGAATACGAATTTGGTTTGTCGCAGCTTTAACTTGTGGTTCAATTTTTCCGTAGCGTTCAAAGAAGGAGCGCAGCCCCGCTAATACCGTCGCGGTATTGTATTCGCCCGCCAAAGGCAGCATATCTTTGCCATGAAGTGCGATATCAATATTCCGCTGGCGTAAGATGTTCGCCACATTCTGCTCAACAAAGTTTGGTTGCCCCTCTTCCAAAACTAAAATAGCTTTTTTATTGCGGCAAAAACGTTCGAATTCTTCGTCGACTAGTGGGTATGCCACATTCATGACATATAAGGGAATTTTGCTATTGCCAAACACATCAGCTAGTCCAACCTTATTCAGCGCACGAATTAAGGTGTTATAGCATCCTCCTTGCAAGGCGATGCCGACATCATCAGCACCTTCAGCAAAAAATTCATTAAGTTTACGATCTTGGATAAATTTAATCGCAGCTGGCCAACGCGCCTCTATCTTCTCTTTTTCATGCAAGAAACTGGCGGGAGGTAGTACGATACGGCTCACATCTCTGGTCGGATTTTCCAACGCATCCTTTATCGTAAATTTAGGATATTGGTTTTCTGAGCATGTAAATTGTCCGTGGACATGGCAAGAACGAATGCGCATTTGTAGCATAACGGGGGTGTTGCTGGCTTCAGACAGATCAAAACCATCTTTTACCGCCTGAACAATCGACGGTAAATTAGGGCGAGGATCGAGTAACCACATTTGGGATTTCATGGCAAAAGCATGACTGCGCTCTTGCATAATGGAGGAGCCTTCGCCGTAATCTTCACCGACGATGATCAAAGCCCCGCCTAGCACACCACCAGACGCTAAGTTTGCTAACGCATCGGAAGCGACGTTTGTCCCAACCGTGGCTTTGAACGTCACAGCACCGCGTAATGGGTAGTTAACTGAAGCCGCTAACGTTGCCGCTGCGGTTGCTTCACTGGCACTGTTTTCAAAACGGATGCCATATTCGGATAAAATATCTTGGGCGTCCGCAAGCACGTCCATTAGATGGGAAATCGGCGATCCTTGATATCCAGCAACGTAGGAAACACCAGATTCAAGTAATGCTTTAGTGACAGCAAGGATCCCTTCGCCACTGAAGATTTCACCTTCGCCTTGCCGTAATTTTTGAACTTCTTGAACAAACGAGCGCTCAGCCATTTTAACCTCACCAGTCAACGTCAGACCGTTTTTATCTTTTTTGTGTTTCTTTCTTGTATCCCATTTGTTAATAATCGGTCAATACATGATTAATCATGGATATTAGATTTTTGCAGAGAGTGGATAGGAGATGCATGTAATGGACAAAATCATTGTAAAACAATGAAAAAATTATTCGCACGGCCCCAAGTAACGGTGATTTAAGGCTAGATATGGCTGTTTAAATGAAAATTGAAAATTCGTATTTACTCTCAATAAATCCTTACAATGCAAGTGGATTTAGAGAATTATGCCAATAAAAAACGCAATAACCAGATAGAAATTGTCATGACTAACAAATAAGCAGACAAATACAGATAACAATATGAAAGATCATATATTTAGAGCTGAAATCAAAATAAAATCACTTTATTTTTTATATTGTTATGGAAATCACAATCAGTAAACTCTTTATAATTTTTTGCATTATCTGGATAGTTTTTGCACAAATATACCTAGGTAAGCCATTTTCTTTATGCTATGTTCGAAACACAATTAGTTACAGATAGTTTAATAAAATGTTAACAAATCGACCCGTATAAGAAGGTCGGAAATCATGAAAACAATAAGATATTTAAATATCCCGTAGATACCCTCACAAAGCACCATGAAATCGGTTAGTCCACACCGCCAATAACATGGTCAACCAAGGGTACTGTGTTTACTTTGGAGGCACCTCCTTATGTTGAGCAACTCATGGCCTTATACACCGGCACCTCAGATAGAGAATCAACTCTGCTCTTCTGAACGATTATTGTTTAGTTCTACGGATCCTGAAGAAATTAAATCCATGGTGGGAAGAGTGATGAAACCCCATGATTTTAAATTACTTAATCAACATCAAAGGCTTGATGCCCGAATGCATTACATTCCGATGGGGGATATTTCTCTCAGTCGGTTACGTTATGGTGCCGATGTCGCTATCACTCCGGGGCAACTCGAAGATTTTTTTCTCGTGCAAATGCCGCTATCCGGTAGTGCCACGATCGAAAGTGGCGGGAAAAGTATCGAATCTACGCCACACATGGCTTCTTTGCTCAGTCCTGAAGAGTCAACGGTGATGCGCTGGAATGGGGATAACGACCAGTTTATGTTGCGTATTTCGCGTTCTTTACTGGAACGTAGTTTAGTTGGTCAGCTTGGGCATACATTAGATAAGCCTTTAGTTTTTGAATTGGGATTTGCGTGGCAATCTTGCATTGCGTGGCGCACCTTGATGAATTATCTGATTGAGTGCGCAACGAGAACCCCTGATTTGCTGCAACATAAATTGATTACCACCCAAGTTGAGCAGTTAGTTTCCGTGACCTTATTATCGACCCATCAACATAACTATCTAGAAGATTCTGGTATGCGCCGAGCCACAATCCGCCCACGTCATGTGCGCCGTGTTCAGGAATATTTAGAGGCGCATGCTCATGAGCCCATTACGGTTGAACAACTCGCTCATATTGCCGGTGTGAGTTTGCGCAGTTTATACGCTGGCTTTAAAGAGTTCTTGGATATCAGCCCAATGCAATATTTACGGGATTTGCGCATGGAGCGAGTCCGTTCTGAATTGATGTCAGGGGAAGCCACCAGCGTGACTGGCGTTGCGTTGCGTTGGGGATTTGCGCATATGGGCCGTTTTAGTGCGGAATATAAACAACGCTATGGGGAAACACCGAGCCAAAGTATGAAAAAGGCTTAGTGAACAACTATCATACACAGTCATTAAATCGACAGCGCTGGTTGTCTGCGCCCAGCGCTTTACTTTTCAGATATGAAAAACTCGGTCATCTCCAGTGGGTGGCTCTATCGTTAAACTCACTTTTCCCCCCATCGCTTCAATATAGCGCTTCAACGTTGAGAGTTTAATATCATTCCCTCTTTGCTCTATCTGGGTGATCGCAGGTTGAGATACGCCAAGATTATTTGCTAACGTTTTCTGTGAAATATTTAGCTCTTCCCTTAAAGCTGTAATCCCGTCTCTAACACCAATGTATCAGTAAGATTTTTGATTCTTTCCTGGCTTTCTTGAGAACGCTCAGCAATGGCTTGTTTTAACTTTTTCATTATTACCCTCATATAAGTTTTAGCTTATGCGAGACATATAAGCCATAGCTTATATGTCAAATTCAAAATGATAAAAACCGAATTTATAAGCTCGAACAACTCAAAAATCAGCAGCCTTTCGGCTGCTAATTGAAGATAGGGAGATTAAAACGGAATAGAAGCTTTGAGGTAAATCTGTGAACCTTCAGGGCGGTTTTCAACTGCAAAATCTTTTTCCCACTTGGCAGTAAACAGCCAGCCTTGTGGATTTGCGTAGCGAATTGACGGTCCGACGGCAAAGGCTTGTGCCTTGCCTTGTGCCGAGTTTGGCCCGCTATCATTGGTAGTTTGCATAAACCCATATCCACCAATCCCCGCGACCCAGCCATTACCGAAGCCCCAGCCTAGGGCATAATCCGCATGGAAAGCTTGCCCCGAACGTGTATCCGTATCGTTATTGCGGAAGTTAAAGTCATACATCATTTTTAAATCCGCATTCACACCCACGGGTGGAATATAGCTGATCGCCCACACTGGCTGTAATGCCCAGTAATTCTTACCTAAACTCGATGGGTCAGTTTTACTGTATTTTCCTGTTGGCGCATAGGCATCCAATCCCACCACATAATGTAAGTCAGCAGAAGGATGAAAACCTAAAGCGGGACCGAACGTGACATCCCCTAATCCTCGGCTAGTTTCTTTATTTCCAGCGGCTTTTGCCGTGACATCCAGTAAAGGAATAATGGTATGAAAGGCAAGATCGCCACCAAACACTTTTTGATCGGTAACCCAGATAAGGCGTGGTGCTAATACGTTAACATTGACGCTAAATCCGGGAATAGGAATTTTGTCACCTTTATTATCACGAACACTGTCGTAATGGGCATTTCCACCGTACATTAGGACATGCACACCCTGCGGTGGCAGCGCCCCTGACATAAAGTTTTCCAACCCATCAGGGTAGATCCCAAGACCACCCCCTTCCGTTGCGACAGCACCAAATGACAGTGCACCTAAGCACGAGCCGACGAGAAGCTTATTGACCATTTCTTTATTCATCATGTTACCTGCCGCTATTGTTGTTTTTATGGTAGTTATTTTTATGGTTAAAAATGTATTACTGTGTTTGTCTTGCCAATGATGTTGTAACGCCCATTACCGCTTTTTTTTCGCTGCTAATTTCTCAGCAACTAAATACCCTGAACCCCCGCCAAGGCCGGGACCCGGATGCGTTGAAGCTCCAATATGGAATAAGTTTTTGACCGCGGTTTGATGGGCTTTGGTTTGCCCTGATGCCGCAAAAGGTCGTAACCAGAAGAATTGGTCAGGGGAACAGGTTCCTGAATAAGGATCACCACCAACCAAGTTACAGTTGTAATTTTCCAGATCCGCAGGGGAAATTGCCTTGCGACCGATAATTAATTGAGAAAAACCTGGCATCACCGTTTCCAGACGTCGCTGAATACGGTCGGCTACTGCCTCACGAACCGTTTCATTCCAACGCCCATCTTCCGGAATTTCGATCTCTCCCGCTGCATCACCTTTTAAGCGACGTGGAAGTTCCTGCATTTGTATCCACAGAATCCATCCACCTTCAGGTGCGCGGCTCGGATCTAATGTTGTCGGCTGACCAATACCAAATGTCGGTTTATTGGGTAGATAGCCATTGTTGGCTTGAGTGACCGATAAGCAGACTTGCTCCATGCTTTCGGTAAAGTGAACTAATGGAACGTTGAGCAGTTCAGGATTGCACCATGGTGGAGGCGCACTCAGCGCAAAATGAATTTGCATTCCGCCACGTCCATAGCGGTAGCCTTTCGCCCGTTGCTGAACTTGCGGAGAAACCTCATCGAGTAAAGATCCATATAATTGAGTCGGAGTCACATTGCACACCACACTTTCGTTGGCATGGATTACTTGCCCATTAACACTAACGCCGACAGCGCGGCTATTTTTGCCACTACCTTGGGTGATAATTTTTTCAACATGGGTTCCTGTGCGCAACTCTCCACCATGTTGTTCAATGACCTTGGCAAAGGCTTCAACAATGCGATAACTGCCGCCTTTCACCACCGGCATTCCACCAGCGACCACTGCCGCAAATGTCAGTTTGCCAATTAATGCGGAGCTGGCTTCATCAGGCCCTAATCCCGTATGTAATACCCATGGGGACATTAATGCGCGACTAAAATCGTGCTGTAATTCGCGCTCAGACCAGCGACGAAAGCTTTCCACACCCGATTTGGCGAAATCGAGTAACCCATCGACGCCCCGTTTACGCCACTCAGAAAACAGTAATTTGAACATCCCGCCGCTGTACGGGTTTTGTCCGAGTAAACCAAACGTCAGTGCCGCATCTTCGCTAAACAGTTTTTCTGCCATTTTGCGAAACACTAAACCGTCACCGGGAGCAATAGCATCCAGCTGTTTTGCGGCTTCGCCAATATCCCGTTTTAAGGCAATAGACTGACCATTTGGCTGCACCAATCCCGTGGAATAGTCACATTGCGCAAATTCCAGTCCATAGGGTTTTAAATACGGTTCTAACTCTTGATAACCTGGGCTACCAACAAACAGCGAATACCAACAGGAAAGGAGGTCGTGGGTGTAACCGGCAAACAGTTCTTCGGTACGAATACAGCCGCCAAGGCGGTCATTACGTTCCAGTACCAATACTGATTTTCCGCGCACCGCTAATAAGGCGGCACACATCAGCGAATTCATCCCACTACCCACGACAATCACTTGGGGGTTAGATAAGGTTGTCATACCTCACCCCACCAGCGCTAGCACACGCAATGGGCTACCCGAACCACCTTCAATTTTCAGTGGTGCCGCGACAATCACGACCCCAGTGGCTGGTAATTTATCGAGATTTTTTAAGCATTGCAGACCATATTTATTATTACCATGCATCAAGGTGTGGCATGGATAGGGAATTGGCCAGCCATACGATTGACCAGCATCCGTATTGATTGTTTCAACGCCAAAACCTTTAACATTACGCTGATGAATCAGCCATTCCACCGCCTCTTGTGAAGGACCCGGAGTATGGGCACCATCTTCACGCATGTTCACATAGGCTTCTGGATTGTCAGATTTTTTAGACCAATCCGTGCGTAATAGTACCCATGCCGCTTGGGGAATTTTGCCGTGTTTTTCTTCCCACTTTTGTAAAAAATCCACCGTCAGTACCCAGTCTGGGTTTTGTGCCACTTCTTTACTCGCATCCACCACCACAGCAGGAGCGATGAAGTTTTTTAGCGGAATGGTATCTACCGTATTATTGGGTTGGTCTTTGCCACTAACCCAGTGAATAGGCGCATCAAAGTGGGTCCCAGTATGCTCTCCACAGCTAAAATTGTTCCAATACCAACCCGGACCATTTTCATCGTAGCGTGAGATTTGCTCCATCTTAAATGACCATACTTGCCCAAACTCAGCAGGTAGCTGTAACGCAGGAAATGAAGGCGATAAGGTTTGCGTCAGGTCAATAATTTGAATATTGCCTTTTTGTAACTCACTGGCGAATGACATCAAAGTTTGCTGTTCCATACTCTCTCCTGCGCTTATTGCGCTTCATGTAGAGCGGTAAATGAACCGCTGTGGAAAACTAAAGGCTTACCGGTTTCACTACCGATGCGACGAACATGACCCACCATCAATAAATGATCTCCGATATGATCTTGTTTGTGGTTTTCACAAACTAAGGTCACTAATGCCCCATGTAATGCGGGAATACCCTCTGGAGTGATGTGGATTGCCACATCGTCAAACTTGTTTTCAATGCGCGGGTTAGCAAAACGCATTGCAAGCTCTTGGTGATCTTTCCCCAAAATATTGATGGTGAAATGCTGGCAATCACGAAATACCGCAAGGTTTGGAGAGTGATTGACTAAGCTCCATAGCACCAACGGTGGATCCAAAGAGAGTGATGCAAATGAGTTGATGGTTAGCCCCACATCACGCCCGTCTGCCGTGCGCGTGGTTACAATTGCGACCCCAGTTGGGTAGCAACCCAATAAATTGCGTAAGGTTTTTGATTCAAATTCGGTATGACCCCATTCGCTATCACACATGAGCGTATCCTCTGCAATCATCGACATACTGATTCTCCTACGAAGCGCGAACTTCTTCTTGCATCAACGATTGAATATAAGTATCGCAGGCATGGGCATCGTGCCACCATGGCGCAAGTACGGGTGGGTAGTTAAAGGCGTTTGCGACAGTGTGAGCTAAAGCTGGTAATTGTTGCGCTGCACCTAACACGTTAAGAACATGGGGCTCTGGTGGTGCTAACAGTGCATTTGTCCACTCCACCACATGGCGACCGTATTTCCAGAATTGTTCGAATGTTTCGTTCATCCACTGTGCGGTATATGGCTTGTCGCCGTGGGCGAGTATCGCGTCATAGTAAACTTTGCAGGCTTTAGTGGCGTTGTTAGAACCTTGGCCCGTTAATGGATCATTGGTGACTAATGCATCGCCGAGTCCAAACACAATTTTGCCTGATGGCAGAGTCAATACGGGCTTGCGTACCGTTGGAGCAAAGCGTCCGGCTAAGATGCCATTTTCATCGGTTAATTCCACATGCTTGCAACGTTCAGCTTCCCACGGTAAATAGGTTTCAATGATCTTTTTGCTGTATGCCAGATGCTCTTGCGGTGTACGCGCCTCGCCCCATTGATCCATCGGTCCACCCGGTACACCTTCAAATACCATGATGTGACAATCGCCGCTGTTGGTCAGAGATGGGAAGACAAAGTATTCGCCAACACCTGGGATCAAGTTGAAGGAAACTTGGGAATATTCAGGGGTTGGCAACATGCCGTGAACATAGGTCAGAGCCAGAGCACGTTGGGGTTTATCATATGGCGAGCGAGAAGGATCGCGCTCTAGTAGCTTCACAATTTCCCCTTTACCACCCGCAAGGATCACCAAATCGTGGGTTTCTGCTAAACGTTCTAATTCGGCAACGCCAACATCTTCGATACGCAAATCACCGCCACGGGCAGCAAACAGCTCCATCCAATACGGCATTTTGATGCGCTGATCCACCGCTTGCGCATAGTTATCTAAACGGGAGCGCCAAGTAATGGCTTTTTCACCCGGTTTTTCTGGATGGGGAACCGTAAAACCAATCCCTTCGACAGGTGGACATTTGTCTTCCCAGAAGTTGATCCCTAAATCGCGCTCAAATTGTAGCGAGATATCAAACATGCATTGGCTGGACATCACGCGGCCATTTTTGACATCATCTGGGGTTCGATTGGTGGCAACAGTAACTTCATAGCCTTTATCTAATAGCCCTAATGCCAATGGCATACCCGCCTGACCACCACCTACGATTGCTATACGACGCATAGTTGTTTCCTCGATGAGATTAAAATAACGGTGTCTTATTCAGCAAGACGGGGAATTGCGGGTTTAGCCTGTTCAGGCCCCATAGCGGAATAACCGCCATCGACAGCGTAATCTGCGCCAGTCACGAAACTCGCCAGATCAGAAAGTAGGAATGCGACAACTTGAGCAACCTCTTCAGGGTCGCCAACACGTTGTAAAAGGTGATAATCCGCTGCAACGCGGTCAGTTTTTTGGCGGTCGCCGCCCGTAATTTCATCCATCACGCGAGACCATGTCCAGCCCGGAGAAACCGAGTTCACTCGGATGCCATCTGGCGCATAGTCCATGGCTTGGCTGCGAGTGACTTCCAACATAGTGGCTTTTGATGCGGGATAGAGCCAACGACCTGTTTGCGCAACCGATGAGGAGATACTGGTAAAGTTAACAATGGCGCCTTTTTCAGCATTGGCTAAATGCGGTTTAGCAAACTGCGCGGCCATTACTGCACTGACCACATTGATATTTAAAGCCGTTAACCAATCTTGACGTGAAGATGCTTGACCGTCATCCAGATAGGTCGCGGCCAGATTAACCAAAAAATCGAGTTGCCCATATTTTTGCGCAACGCGGTCAATTCCTTGTTTGAGCTGCTGATCATCGGTGATATCTACCGGTAAGAAATCGATATTAGGCTCTGACTGAGCCACCTTTTCACCGTTAACCTTATCGATATCAAAAATGGTAACTTTGACACCATAAGAACATAATATTTTTGCCACTGTTGCGCCGATTTTAGTTGCGCCACCCGTGACAATGGCAATTTTGTTATTCAAACCTTTCATCGCTGTGCCCTCTTTGCTCACAATGCATTCACAAAAAATTAACATGAAGCATCATTACGCAAAACCAGCAAAAAGCTGTAGCCTATATGCGCAAAGATTATCCGCTCAGCGCGGCAATTTGATTAATAAGGTAATGATAATATTGGAGAAATAGCCACATTTTGCAGTGACTATCCAGATAATGAAAAGTGTGATTTAAGGACGTTCTAGGATCTGAGCTCCTGAGCCTTTATTGCCGAGGACATCTTCAGGGTTGCGCAAAGGGCAGTCACTAAGGGAAAGGCAGCCACAACCAATGCAGTGATCTAACTCATTGCGTAACCGAGTTAACTGTTTGATTCGCCTATCTAATGAACTTTTCCATTCTGTCGACATTCCTTTCCATTCCTCTGACGTTAACTTGCTATTCGCTGGGAATTTGCCTAATGCATCTTGGATCTCTTTGAGAGGGATTCCGGTGCTTTGTGCCACTTTTATAATTGCAATATAGCGTAAAACGACAGGCGGAAAACGGCGCTGATTTCCTTGAGTTCGAGCACTTTGAATCAGCCCTTTTGACTCGTAAAAATGCACCGTAGAGACCGGGACTCCTGAGCGTTTAGCGACCTCACCCACCGTTAATGCACGCGTAAAATCTATTTGTTCTTGTTTGATTTTACCCGTTTTTATCGTTTTCGTGCCTTTATCTGCCATTTTCACTTGTCCCTATTGACCTCAACTTAACTTAAGGTTTTATAGTGCCCGCCACAGTTTGTCAATTTAAGATGCTCAATGATAATGAATAAAAGACACCTCACTCTGCTATGTGCTGCGCTCATTGCAGTTGGCGGCGGCGCAGTGATTTACTCGACTTACGCCAACACTGATAATAAGCCACAGGCCGCTTATCAATATCCACCCGTGAAAGTGGCTCTAGCCCCTGTCACCCTCGATAATGCACCACGAACGTTTTATGGCGTCGGAGAATTAGAAGCCGGAAGCCAAGTGTTTGTAGCTGCGGAAACCAGCGGGAGGATCACTAAAATTGGTTTTGAATCTGGGCAACAGGTTAAAAAAGGGCAATTACTGGTTCAGCTCAATGACGCCGTAGAGCGTGCCGATCTCGCCCGTTATCAAGCCCAATACCGCAATGCATCTCGGTTGCATGAGCGAACACGCTCATTATCTACCCAACATTTAGTGGCTGAAGCGCAAGTGGACAGTACCCGTGCCGAACGAGATATGGCACAAGGATTGATCCAACAGACTCAAGCGTTAATTGCCCAAAAAGCCATTCATGCGCCCTTCGATGGCACCATTGGTATCCGTCAAGTCCATGAGGGCCAATATTTGAGTCCGGGAGAAGCTATCGCCAGCCTTGTCGATACGCAAACTCTGAAACTGAATTTCTCATTGGATGAGCAAGCATCCCCGGAATTACATCAAGGACAAGTGGTCGATATTACCGTCGACGCTTATCCTGACACCCCATTCCCTGCACGGATCACCGCGATTGATCCGTTGATTGGTAAATCCCGAACCGTCGCCTTGCAAGCCACTCTCGATAACAGCAATGGTCAGCTTAAAGCGGGTATGTATGCCAACGTTAATGTGGTGCGCCAAGCCAATAACCAAGTGCTGACCATTCCTGAAACTGCCGTCACTTATACCGCTTATGGCGATACTGTTTTTATCGCTGAAGGCAGCGGTGAAGCGATGACCGCCAAACGTATTTCTGTGAAAACGGGTCAACGGTTTGATGGGAAAATTGAAATTGAGCACGGTTTAAATACTGGCGATCAGGTGGTCACATCCGGTCAATTGCGCCTAAATAATGACTCAGCGATTACGCCAATTTCCCAAGATACATTGGCTAAATCTACGTTAGATACCGCTCAAGGGTCATAAGGAAGGACGCTATGAAATTCACGGATCTGTTTGTACGTCGACCTGTTCTCGCGCTGGTGGTAAGTGCCTTGATCGTATTAATCGGTTTATTTGCGCTGAGTAAATTACCTATTCGCCAATACCCACAGTTAGAAAGTGCCACCATCACGATTAGTACTCAATACCCCGGAGCCTCTGCCAAGTTGATGCAAGGCTTTGTGACCCAACCTATTGCACAAGCGGTTTCTTCTGTAGAAGGTGTGGATTATTTATCCTCTTCTTCCGTTCAAGGTAGTAGCCTTGTTACCGTCAGGATGGAGTTAAACCGCGATTCAACTCAAGCCCTTACCCAAGTCATGGCAAAGGTAAATCAGGTGCGTTATAAGCTACCAAAAGAAGCCTATGACCCCGTGATTGAGCTTTCTTCAGGGGAATCCACTGCGGTTGCTTATATTGGATTCGCCAGCACCGAATTATCAATACCCGCCCTAACTGACTATATTTCTCGGGTCGTTGAGCCGATGTATTCGTCAATCGATGGCGTCGCAAAAGTGCAAGTTTTTGGTGGGCAGCAACTTGCCATGCGCCTATGGTTAGATGCGGATAAACTTGCGGGACGGGGTATTTCTGCCGCTGAAGTTGCGCAAGCCGTACGCCAAAATAACTACCAAGCCGCCCCCGGTAAGGTAAAAGGTGAATATGTTATTTCCAACGTGTATGTGAATACCGATTTAACCAACGTAGAAGAGTTCCGTGATTTAGTGATCCGTAACGATGGAAATGGATTAGTTCGCCTGAAAGATGTTGGAACCGTGGAACTCGGCGCATCTTCCACTGAAACCAGCGGCTTGATGAATGGTGAACCAGCAATCTATTTAGGTCTGTTCGCAACCCCCACAGGAAACCCACTGGTGATTGTCGATGGTATGAACGCCTTAATGCCTGATATCGTCAAAACCCTGCCACCGGGAGTCAAGATCGAGATGGCGTTTGAAACCTCTCGTTTTATCAAAGCCTCCATTGATCAAGTAATTAATACCTTAGTCGAAGCATTACTGATCGTGATCGCAGTGATCTATTTATGCTTAGGATCCATCCGCAGTGTGATCATTCCCATTCTCGCCATTCCCTTATCCATGTTGGGTGCCGCTGCGCTGATGATGGCATTTGGTTTTAGCATCAATTTATTGACGCTATTAGCCATGGTTCTGGCGATTGGCTTGGTCGTCGATGATGCCATTGTGGTGGTAGAAAACGTCCATCGACATATTGAAGAGGGAAAATCGCCCGTACTTGCTGCATTAATTGGTGCTCGTGAAGTGGCAGGCCCTGTTATCGCCATGACCATCACGCTAGCGGCAGTGTATGCGCCCATTGGATTGATGTCTGGGCTAACTGGGGCATTATTTAAAGAATTTGCGTTAACATTAGCAGGTGCAGTGATCGTTTCAGGCGTCGTCGCCATGACCCTCTCGCCGGTCATGAGTTCGTTTATGCTGAACTCAAAACAAAATGAAGGGCGTATGGCGCGCATGGCGGAAACCTTTTTTAATACCCTCGCCAACTACTACACCGCCGTTTTAAATTTCTCCCTGAAAAACCGTTGGATCACGGGCATTTTAGCGTTGGGCGTGGTGATTAGCTTGCCTATGCTGTATCAATCAGCCCCTCGTGAATTAGCCCCTGTTGAAGACCAATCCAGTGTTTTAACAGCGATTAAGTCTCCACAACATGCCAATCTTGAGTATGTGGAGCGTTTTTCTCGCAAGTTACACGATGTATTTATGGATCTACCAGAAACTGAAAGTACGTGGATAATTAACGGGACAGATGGGCCTTCCGCCAGTTTTGGGGGAACCAATCTCTCTTCTTGGGAGCAACGCAATCGCCCAGCCTCCGAAATTCAATCCGACTTACAAGCGCGAGTCGGCGAGGTAGAAGGCAACAGTATTTTTGTGTTCCAACTCCCTGCATTACCGGGTTCTACGGGTGGATTGCCCGTTCAAATGGTGATAAAAAGCCCGCAAGATTACCCTGTCCTGTATCGCACCATGGAAGAGATCAAACAAAAATCCCGTGAAAGTGGATTGTTTATGGTGGTGGATAGCGATCTTGACTACAACAACCCCGTCGTTGAAGTGCGAATTAACCGCTCTAAAGCGAACAGTTTGGGGATCCGTATGCAGGATATTGGGGAATCCCTGACCTTGTTAGTCGGTGAAAACTACATTAACCGCTTTGGGATGGATGGCCGTTCCTACGATGTAATCCCTCAAAGTTTGCGCAATCAGCGTTTAACGCCGGAAGCACTCTCTCGCCACTATGTGAAAGCACAAGATAGCAGCATGATACCGCTATCAACGGTGGTTGAGATTTCAACCCAAGTTGAACCTAATAAACTGACGCAATTTAACCAACAAAATGCGGCTATTTTCCAAGCTATTCCGGCACCGGGGGTGACATTAGGGCAAGCGGTCGCCTACTTAGATGAGATTGCGAGCGAATTACCCGCGGGCTTTAGCCATGACTGGCAATCAGATTCTCGCCAATATAAGCAAGAAGGCAATACGCTCGCCTTTGCCTTTATGGCTGCGTTGGTCATTATTTATCTGGTATTAGCGGCACAATATGAAAGCCTTGTTGATCCATTGATTATTTTAATCACCGTTCCGTTATCTATCTGCGGCGCCTTGATCCCACTCGCATTGGGCTATGCCACCTTGAATATTTATACCCAAATAGGCTTAGTCACCTTGATTGGTTTGATCAGTAAACATGGGATCTTGATGGTGGAATTTGCCAATGAACTGCAAGCTAATGAAGGGCTTGATAAACGCCAAGCAATTTTGAAAGCGGCACAAATTCGTCTGCGTCCTATCTTGATGACCACTGCCGCCATGGTGATTGGCTTGGTTCCATTGCTGTTCGCCACGGGCGCTGGCGCCAATAGCCGCTTTGGATTGGGGCTGGTTATTGTCACAGGAATGCTGATTGGTACCCTGTTTACTTTATTTGTACTGCCAACAATTTATTCATTATTGGCTCGTAACCATAGCGCAAATGCATTGACCCCAAGACGCTATGAACTCGCAGAAGCGGATCGTCTAATTAAAGAGGAAGATGCAAAATGAATTATTCTTCATTAAACCCTATTTCATTAACCACCAATCGCAAAGATAAACGCGGTAACCGTGAAGATAAGCAGCAAGCGTTTTCAGGTAACCCAATGAGTAATAGCGCAATGATGATGATTTACCACTGTTACCCCGCGCGTTCTGAGCAAAAAAGTGCAGAAAGCTCATGCTATAAATAGCCCCATAAAAAGAGCCGCATCATCAATGTGCGGCTCATTTTCACTATTTATTTGACTTACTGGTTATTGGCCTTCGTAGAAAGCCATTACTAACTTGCCTTCTTTAATAATAATCGGGTTACCGGGTAAGGCGTCTAACACCTCATTTTGTGATGCATCAACCACCACCGCAACATTTCGATTTCCCTGACTCGCCAGCAGGCTTGGCAATTGCTCTAAACGGTAGAATCGATTTTCTGCATCAGGGTAATTAAGCCCATAACCCAGTTCACCGGTTTGATACAACATCGTAATGTCGCTGCGCTTAAGCACCCAAGCCAATGATGTCCCTAAGCCTACATTGTTAGTTAACAATATTGCACGGTTTTGCAGTTGATCTTTATATTTTGTCAGCACGCCCTGTGGCGTATTGTTGCTTTCAATATATTTAGGGATCACATGCCCAATTGATAAGCTCAGCACCAGCGTACAAGCGGCAGCAAGAGACCAATATTTCCGTTTGAAGGAGACAACTCCCATTAATGCCCAGAATGAGAAAGCCCCAGCCGCAAGCCAGATCTTATAGCTCTCATCCCCTTGATACAGGTTCATTTTAGGAAAATAAGGGGAGACGATAAATGCACCCGCAGCAGCAACGCCAATCGTGATATTAATTAAGGCATTCAGGCGAATAATCGCCACTTTATTACTTTCTAAAACTTGATTCAGATAGGACGCCATAATAATGGCGAGTGGAGCAATACAAGGCAGAATATAGGTTAGTAATTTACCTTTAGTAATACTGAAAAATAAGAAGGGTAAAACTGCCCACAGTAAGAAATAGAGATTCATGCCTTTTGTACGTATGGCATGCACAATTGCACCAAACAGGTAGCCTAACCATGGGATCACTGCCACTAATAGAATAGGGACATAGAACCAGAATGGGGATTTATTTTGGGCGTTATCTGCCATAAAACGTTGAATATGTTCAACCCAAAAGAAATAATTCCAGAAATCGGCTTCATGACTCGCAATGGCTAATCCCCAGGGTAAACACACCAGCACCGAGGTCACAATGGATAAACACGCGAGCACACAAACTTCTTTAAAACGTTTAAAGTAAATGGCGCTAACAGAGCAAACCAGTACCGGTAACACCAGTACTAAAAAGCCTTTTGTCATCACCCCTAAACCACATGCAACGCCAATCAGAATATATGCATATAATTTGTGGGTGAAGTTTGTAGTCGTAATACCCCATTGGAAAAAGAAGATAATCATCGTAATAAATGCGGTGACTATCGGGTCTAAAATATTGTAAGTTCCAATAGTTAACACGATGAACATGGAGAGATAGATTAATACCGCATTAAATGCGATATCCGATTTTTTCCATGCCATTTTTGCGCTGAGATAAACAAATAGCCCGCTAATTAAGGTGCTAAAAACCACACCTAGCCGCACGGAAACATTATTTTCGCCGAATAACAATTGGAAGAAGGAGCCTACCCAGTAGCCAAAGATAGGTTTTTCAAAATAGCGAATACCTAGCAGCTCAGGCACACTCCAATGACTACTCAGAATTAGTTCGCGGCTAATTTCAGCATAGCGCAGTTCATCAGGTTGCCAAAGTAAGCGCCCATTGAGTGGAAGGAAATAAGTTACAAGCACAAAACCGAATAACAAGCACCACTTAAAGTAGGCAACTTTATTATTTGCCATCATCATTTAATCTCAACCATTCTTGTAATAAATATTTAATAATTATCTATTTTTAATCATCGGACTAACATTCATTAATCTTCAATTGGCTTTATTATCATGTTATTAGCTAAACCCAACATAAACCAATGAACGTTTTTAATTTCTCAACCGCTGCCCTAGATAAATAATCGATAAATGAGACTATCTTTTTTAGCTTAATATATAAAAATCAATCGAAAGTTAAGACTAGATTAAAAAACAATAGTTCAGCATTTTCCATTTATTTTTAACAATTTAATAAGTAAATGAAACATTCTGTAGCTTTGAGAATAGTTATTAATTCTAGAAAGGCAAAATTGAGAAAAGTTTAATAATAAATTTGAGACTAAAGGCAGCTATTGATGAATCGACTTATCAAAAACTACCTCTAGTTTATCGGTTTTTACTTAGCCGCATCCAATGCTTGGGTTAAGTCCTCTAAAATATCATCAATATGTTCAATTCCGATAGATAAGCGGATCATATCCCGAGAAACACCAGCCTGTGCCAACTCAGCATCATTCAATTGACGATGGGTAGTTGAAGCGGGGTGACACGCTAAGGATTTAGCATCTCCAATATTAACTAAGCGGACAATCAACTTCAGCGCATCAATAAAACGAGCGCCAGCCTCCAGTCCACCTTTGATACCAAATGACATAATACTGGCGGGTTTACCATTCATGTATTTCTGTGCCAGTTTGTGTTCTGGATTCGTTGGTAGCCCTGCATATTTAACCCATGCCACTTGCGGATGGGACTCTAAATATTGTGCAACTTTTAACGCATTTTCAGTATGGCGATCCATTCTTAATGCCAAGGTTTCTAGGCCCTGTAGAATTAAAAATGCGTTAAATGGTGATAGTGCCGCGCCAGTACCACGCAGCGGAGCAACTCGGCAACGAGCAATAAATGCCGCAGCGCCAAAATGTTCGGTATAGCTGACACCATGGTATGCCACATCCGGCTCCACCAGCAGCGAGAAACGCTCAGGGTGTTCTGCCCACGGGAACTTACCTGAGTCGATCACCATCCCCCCAAGTGACGTTCCGTGCCCACCAATATACTTAGTCAATGAGTGAACCACGATATCCGCACCATGTTCAAAGGGTCGACAGAGATAAGGAGTCGCAACGGTATTGTCGACAATCAGTGGTACACCATGGCGATGAGCCACTTGTACAAGTGCAGCAATATCCACAATAAAACCTGCGGGATTAGAAATCGACTCACAAAAAACAGCTTTGGTTTTGTCATCAATCAGGGCTTCAAGAGCGGCTAAATCATCGTGTTCAGCAAAACGGGTTTGAATTCCAAGACGCGGGAGAGCATGAGCCAGTAAGTTATAGGTTCCACCATATAACTTGGCAACCGAAACGATATTATCGCCAACTTGAGCTAAAGTTTGGATAGCGTAAGTAATCGCCGCCATACCTGATGCGACAGCCAAGCCCGCAACGCCGCCTTCAAGCGCTGCCACCCGTTGCTCAAGAACATCATTGGTAGGGTTCATAATGCGCGTATAAATATTGCCCGCGACTTTTAGGTCAAACAGATCAGCGCCGTGCTGTGTGTCATCAAAAGCATAAGATGTCGTTTGATAAATAGGAACAGCAACAGACTTGGTTGTAGGGTCTGGAGAGTAGCCAGCGTGGATCGATAATGTTTCTAATTTCATTGTTTTATCCTTGTTATAATGCACTACACCCGCACTGCTAGATTCAAGGGTTTGTTTTTGTTATCTCACTGTTACGCCAATAAATATCCCCCAAGTAGAGTTATCAAACAACCGGATTAACTTGAAATTATTTCATTCAACATAATCTATCGATCTATTTTCCAACCTACAGATATAAAAAAACCCATACTGCCGAAGCAATATGGGTTCCGTTACGACTGAATTTAATTACGCAAATGCGCCATAAATAACAGAGGTAATCGACCCTAAACCACAAATCATCGTAAAGATTTGCGCTGCTTTAGAGGTACTAAATGGTTTCATCGCAGGGATCATACGCATTGCAACAACAGGCAGAATAAACAGGATTGCCGCAATCATTGGCGCACCCATGGTTTCAATCATACCCAAGATACTTGGGTTAATGATTGCGACAATCCACGTTGTGATAACAATGAATAACAGAGAAATGAGTTCAATCTTCTTCACAGAAACAGAAGAGCGAGATTTTATTAACCCAACCAGACCTTCATGAGCTCCTAAGAAGTGCCCAAAGTAGCTCGAAACGATAGCAGCAAATGCCACGATTGGACCTAAGTAAGACAGGATTGGAGATGGGTTGGTGTTTGCAATATGAGATAACACGCTGATGTTTTCTTTTTTCGCAATTTCTAATTCCGCTGGGCTTAAAGACAGCACGACAGAGAAGACAAAGAACATGACAAAACCGGTCAACATGAATGCTGCACCACCGGTGATCATGTCAGTTTTAATCACTGCTTGGTCACCAAACTGTTGACGTTGGTCTTTCGCAAATTGGCTGATAATTGGGCTGTGGTTAAAAGAGAACACGATAATAGGAATTGCCATCCATACCACAATCGGCATTGCGCTCCAGTCTGGTGCAACTTCTAACATCGAAGTATTCCACTCAGGAATCAAATACAGAGACAGTGCTAGCAGAATCAAGACTAATGGATAAACCATCATTGAAGTCAGTTTCAGCATTAAATCCCTACCAAACACGACCCCAGCCGTCATCGCCGCAATTAAAACGCCCGACAGTAACCAACGAGGAATAGGATCCATACCGATTTGGTTCACTAAGAATGAATCGACGGTATTGGTGATACCCACACCGTAAATTAATACGATAGGATAAATAGCAAAGAAATAAGCAAACGTGATGATGTTTGCACCTACTTTACCAAAATGTTCTTCAACGGTATCAGTAATATCCGCATCCGGTTTTTTGGCTGACAGTACGAAACGCGCAAGTCCTTTATGGGCTAACCAAATCATTGGTGTTGCAATTAAAGCCAGTACCACTAATGGCCAGAAACCACCTGCACCTGCTTTAATTGGAAGAAAAAGAACACCAGCACCTACTGCGGTACCGAAAAGGGATAACACCCAAGTGAAGTCCTTGTAGGTCCACTTATTAGCAGATTTTTCCGTTGTGCTTACTGCGGTTTTTATTGTGCTCATATTGTCGCTTAATGATTATAAAAAGGGATAAAAAAGATGGGCGAATTCTGCATGAAATGATGAAGAGCACCTAGCTTAATTTTTAGAATCTTTCTGGCTTTTTGGTGTAGATCTCATTACTGAACGTTAAATAATGACAATTTGTTAATATTCGCAAATAAAAGTTTATCAATTGATTAAAAATAAAAATTTCATGCCATTAAAATGAATTCATATTTATTTACTTTTCACTCAAATTATCATCAAAAATAAACATCCATAAAAAATGGCTAGCATTATTTTGCTAGCCATTTTTTTATTTAAAAGGCGAATTTAAAGATAAACAGGGACTAAAATTTCTGTTGCTATCACGACGACCACTAAACCAACTAATACAGGAACGGAAGTTCTCTTCACCACTTCAAACGGTGAAATTTTTGCCATCCCTGAAACGGCTACCACCACCCCAGAAACCGGGGATAATGTACGACCTAAGTTGGAAGCCTGTAGCATAGGAATCACTAAGTAAGCTGGGTTGACTCCCATTTGCTTCGCTAAGTGTGGGATCAATTCGACGAAAGCATAGAACGGTGCGTTACCTGAGCCAGTTGTCATCGCTGCCAGCATCGTAATCACGACCAGAGCAATCATCATGATAATGGCACCAGAACCGAAAGATTGGGCTAAATCGATGAGGCCACGAATAAAACCAATGGTACTCAAGCCTTGAGCAAATATACCCGCAGCGACTAACAGCATCACCACCGTCGCAAATGCATCAGCCATTCCTCGGTAACAAACATCTAAGCCACTATAGACATGCTTAGCGCTGAAACTACGAAGGAACTCAATCACTGCCGCCAGAATGATACAGCCGACAATAATCGTGACGATGTGTAATTCTGGTGCCCATTTACCGTCAAAAACGAGAACGCCGATAATTGGCGTGAAAGGTAAGATTGCATAGAAGCTTGGCGCATGAGTTTTGATCTCATTTACATCCAGCATTTCAGTCTTAACATGCTCTTTTCTATCTAAGTAACGTTGCCAGAAGAAATGTGCGATAGACATCGCCACAATGGCTGCAATCGAGATAGGCAAGGTCGTTTTAAAAGCAAAATCGATTAATGGCATTTCTGCTGCTTTCGCCGCTAAAATAACGTCACCGGATGTTGGCGCTAGAATAATCGCCGCCGGAGAAGCACAGATTGCCGCAGCAGCTCCACGACTGATCCCGACATTGACCATCACAGGGAACAGCGTCGCCATTAATAGCACACCAAGCCCCGTAGCCGAGGAAACGGCAAGTGACATCAAGCAGGCAACAATATAAGCCGCAACCATCAGTAAGTAAGGGGAGTTGATCATTTTCAGTGGCTTAGACGCAATTTTCACCACCACGTCATTAGCACCAATGTGGGTCATATAAGACGCAAAACCACATAGCACCATAATCATCATGCCAAGGTCGCCACCTCGGCTCATTAATAGGAACTTAATGTATTCCAGAATATCAGTAACGCGCCATCCCGTAGGCTTTACTGAATCGGGTAAAATACTTTTTCCCATTAAGGCAGAAATGATTAAAAGTAAGATACCGCCGGTCAGTAACACCCCTGTCGCAGAGTAGCCTTTTATTATATAGCGCCCGACACCAATGGCGACTATCACGCCGATTAAAAGCTCAATCATTTATTTTTCCTGCCCGTCTCATTTTGTAATTATTGAAGGTACTCTGCCTAAAAAAAAAGCGAAATACTCTGATAATGATCATGTTGGACAATATTTTTAATCTAGAAATAGATAAAAAGACAAGCTAAAAATTAATAATTATTTTTTCGATTTAACTTAAGCCAAATTCCCTCTATTGCTCAAAAGAATAGAGGGAATTAACGGGTTTTATTTTTAGAATAAATATTTGAAGCGGGCACGAACACCATAACGATCATCATCGTGATGATTAATCATGTTATTATCATCAGCGTTAATTTTTGAGTAATATGCCCCTAAATAGATTTTATAATTGTCTAAGTCTAAAATCTGAGGTAATTCATAAGAGGTGTATACTGTATGAATATCGTATTTACCGGGTGCTCTATTTAACACTGAATTCGGATCATTCGATATTTTATCTGCATTAAAATCTTGAATATCATTATGTGCATAGATATAGCCTAATTGCAGACGCTTCCAAAGCCCATATCCACCAATGGATAAATCTTTTTCCGATGAAGCATCTAAATAGGCAGTACTGAATGTTAATTGTAATCCCTCGTCAGGATCTTTCTCTAGGCTATTCCATTCCATCGTCATGCCATAGCCATTGCGTTTTGACATATTTTGCCATTTGTCATCCACATTAGCCCCATAAGCATTATTGATAACTTGGGACTCCATTGCCACCGCCACTTTAAATTCATTGGGTTTCCAAGCAATGACCGGCCTAACATAAATGACATTTTTTTTATTATCTAATTGATACCCATGATATGAGCCACTATCAAATAATGCAGTACCATCTTCCACCAACGCATTCACTTCAAAATACCAATCATTTAATGATTTAGATAATTGAATACTCCCACCATCCCCTGAGCGCCCCCGCCCTTCTTTCATCATATAAATATAACCGAAACCGTCCGCATATAAATCGTTGGCCGTATTCCCCGAATACTGAACGAAGGTGTCTTGCCCTAACGGGAACATGTCATAAGCTTCATAACGCCCAACTTTGGCTTGCCAGCTATTTTGTTGACCAAAATAAAACGCCGCGTCATCCAGATTCATTTTTCCCGTCATATCCGCCAATGGCTGTACAGAGAAACCTGCGTAATTACCATTTTCATTAATGCGCTTTCCATCCAGTCCAATCAAGATCCGCCCATTAATATCCCAGTTATCAGATTTATTGGGTTCTTTATCTTTACCTAATGCGGTGCGAACTGAGGTAATTTGTCCTTTTCGGCTTGCGCTATCAAGGTTAAATTCCACATCTCCATAAAGTTTTAATTCACCATATTCATGATTATATTGAATACCCGGCGCATTCTTACTTGGTGTATTGACCAGAGCAGGTGGTTCCGAGTTTGATAGCGCAACTTGCTGGGTGGGAGGTAAGGCAGGGGAACTATTCGCCATCATAATTTGCTCAAGCTTTTCCGCTTTACGTTCCGCTACATTTGCCCGTTGCTCAGCCTGCTCCGCTCTTTTTTCTAATGCTTGAAGCCGAGCTTCTATTTTACTCAAATCAGTTTCTGCCTGACTATGAGTAGGAGAAATGGCAGCGAATCCCACCGCAATCGCTGATAAATAAAATTTTTTCATTTTTTATCCTGTTGAATTAAACCGAAGCAAAGCAACTAAGTATTTTTTAATCGTTAAAGGTGCGTTTAGAGCAGATGCTCAAATTAAGTACTGTCGCAGTATATCCCCACGCAATGTTAACGTTAACAAAATATTCTTTAAAAGGATAAAAGCGTCACACTTTATGAACATCATTTAGAAAACAATGGGAGGTGAACGATGAGAGGATTTATTCATCATTGAGAGCCTGAAAGGCGTTATTTGAAGAGTTCAAACACCATATCCCCAAAAAAGCCTCGATATTGCAAATAACGAATTTGCTTACTTTTTTCTTTAAAATCTTTTGGAATTTCATCGCCAAATTTTTTACAGCGAACCTCTGAAGCGATATCAAACCAGTCTACGTCTAATTGCGAAAAGTGGTGGTCCACTAAGGTTTCTGCAAAGCCTTTTTGGCGCATTTCTTGTTTAATTCGCAAAGGACCATAGCCTTTGCGAACATAGCCTTGCATTAATAACCCCACCACTCGGTCATCATCTAAAAAATGTTGCTCATTGAGTTTATCGAGTACGCCTTCAATCAACGCCTCATCAATAATGCCGTCATTTTTTTCATACATTCGGCGCTTCATTCTGGCGAATAGCTCTGCCTTTCCATAATCACGTCGGGAAAGCAGAAATAGAGCGTACTGATAGAGTTCGGGCTGTGTCATTATCTACTCGTTGGTCATTAAAATTGGGCACTGACTAACGTGCCCAATCTATATTAATGAACTTGGGCACCGCTTAAGAGTTTATAGATTGTATCAGGTGTATAGCTACCATCTTGGTAATAAATAGTCCAATCGGTGATATCTTCACGAGTAAGCGGGTAAGTTTCCCCTTCCTGCATGGTTTGCACATAGAAAGGGTGGTTGATTAAGCGGCCTTCAAACTGGTCACCCTTCCATGAAATTGGCTCAAACCACATGTGTTCATGCCCTTCATCACCGTCTTCATCCTGATAACTAATGCCACATTTCACAAGGAAGCGCCATTCTGAATCCGTTTCGTCTTCTTTTTTTCCGAGCAGCTTGGCAAACAATCCTTTCTTCGGCGCGACGGGTTTTGGACCGTAGTTATCCAGCATGTGGGTAAAATATTCCCAACGTAGCCTAGCTTTACGAGACATATCCGCGGTTTCTTCATCAGTACGCATAAACATCATCGCATTTTGATCTTCAAAACCTTCAAAGAAGCTTTCTAATGTTGGATTTTCTTGGGTCACGCGAAATAGCATCACGGATGGATGTTGGTGAGATTCGTCACGATCATGCCAATCTCCCATAAAACGCTCTGAACTGGCATCACCAAATTCAAAATTCATCTCTTCCAATGGTTTTAAGTTATCAACAGGGGTTGATTGCCCCACATGGCGTAGTCCTTCTTCAAATGGGACTGCCACCAAATATTCATAACCTGTTTGGGTTTGACCAATGAAAATCGGCTCATTGAAGTCAATTTTTCCTTGGGTAATGCTGTTATTCACAAAACTCCAGAATAGCTCAGGGATCCCATAATAA
This sequence comes from Providencia sp. PROV210, assembly GCF_028479445.1. Classification (NCBI taxonomy): domain Bacteria; kingdom Pseudomonadati; phylum Pseudomonadota; class Gammaproteobacteria; order Enterobacterales; family Morganellaceae; genus Providencia; species Providencia sp. PROV210. Next base: position 61,811 of record NZ_JAMPNQ010000018.1, on the reverse strand, counting down.
GACGCAATCGGGTGTGGGATAATAATTTCTGCTTCGGATAGCCCACAACGCGCTAAACCATGAGTATGGAACCAATACATGGTCGGTGCAGAATCTTCGCCCGCGTCTTTATCGTGGTCATAAATAGCATGCACTACATACAAAGAATCAATACTTGGCATCAAATCATCCAGCAATTGGAAGTTTAGCCATTCACGTGTAAAGACTTTACCCGCCGCCGAAATATCCAATCCTAATAATAAGTCAGGGACTAAAATTTGGATGATTTTCAGTTGCTGTAAGTAATTGACGAGTGGTTGGTCTTGGAATAAACATTCAACGACCACCGCTTGGGGGGCAGCAGTCGCTTCTGCGTATAGCTCTTGGCTAATCGGATCGGTGGCAAAATAAGGGTTAATTGTATATTCCGGATCACTTTCTACGAGAGAGATATAAAAGCGTAAATCTTGTTCACCTTTTTTGCAGGTGAAGAAAAAACCGCCACCATCTTCTTCAGATACATAATCAATATCACCGTCAGTAAAATAGGTTTGTTCTTCTAATCGTTGCTCAAGTTGTAGTGAAGTCAGTTCAGAAGCAGGGATAGCCACCATCATCGAGGCTTCTCTTTCCCCTTCGCCTTTTGCAATATCAAGGTATTGTTGTTTATTACTCATTATTTTGCCCTGTAATTTATTATCTTTATCGAGGATATCAGCTTATATTCCGTAAGAATATTGTGAATATTCTTAACCAATTCAGATAGTGATTTAATCCGCCTCATTTTTGCTAAGTTAATCAATCCTCATTATTCTGCGGTTGGTTATTCTACTTTTCATCCGTTATCCTCTGAGGCACAATGAGAATGACATTTCTGCCATGTTGGGTTGGCAGTGAAACACATTCTTTCTTATATATAGGTTATGAAATATGACTGATTTAACCGAAAAGCAAAAACAATACGTTGACGACCTCGCCATGCAACAAGTCTTTGATATGAATAATGATGATGTACTGGTTAACGCGTTAGAGCAGAAAATTCATAATCTGGAAGCCCATTTAAAAAATTATTTCCATGAACGTGTCCAATTTCACAAAAATAATAAGAAATAATATTTAACTTGTCCCTCTGCCGATGTCTTCTTGGGCCTCGGCATCTTTACCTGCATATTTTCCTACCTTTATTATATCGATAATAAGAATCATTTGATTTAAAACATAATCTTTTTAGAATCGCATTATGGAACATATTAAAATTCGCAATATATGCTAAAATTTTGGCGTTTATTGTAAGTTTTATTCTTTCGTTTTATTTATCATTCACGCCTTTATATTTATTAGATAATTGAGTCCACTATGACACGCAATCAACTCAGCACAGTGCTGCTTATTTCATCTTGCTTGGTAATTCCAACAAGTTTTGCCGATAGCGATACTCCCCTATTCTCTGTCAGTATGACAGAATCGGGTGTTCCAAAAAATAATGCTGAAGGTGGCGTGACTCGCTCATCCAGCACGGAATCCCGAGTGTTACCCATTTGGGGAGATGAGGCACGCGCCCAAGGTTACGATATTCCAGAACCTTTTGGGGTGAGCTATGGCTACATGAACCTGCGTCAAGATGTCGTAGTGGATAAAATTGGTTTTAGTTCCAACTCTGGCTTAGATTTAGGTAAAATTCTAACTATTGAAACTGGCCATACTCGCAGTAAAAACCAATCCCATATGTTAAAACTCGATACTTGGGTATTTCCTTTTATGAATGTCTATGGTGTATATGGAAAAACGAAAGGTTCATCAACCACCAACTTAACTAACGTAGAAGCGAAATTAGGTCCTTTTAAACTTCCAATTGGAAAAAATCTTCCATTCGAATTAGATTATGAAGGTAAATCTTATGGTGGTGGAGTCACTTTTGCAGGTGGCTATAACCAATTTTTCAGTACATTAGATATGAATTACACACGAACAAGCCTTGATATCCTAGATGGTGATATTACTGCTTTTGTTGTAACACCGCGTATTGGTTATGAATTTATATTTGAACCATTGATTGCAGGGCAAGGTAATACCAAAATTCAGGTTTGGACTGGAGCCATGTACCAAGATATTACCCAACGCTTTAAAGGTGATGTAAGCAAATTAGATCTACCTCCAGAATTAAATAAATGGATGGCATTAGCACCTCCTGACACTAAATTCGACGTCGAACAACATCTCGCCCATAAATGGAATAATACCGTCGGCGCCCGAGTGGAATTAACTCGCAACTTTAACGTCCTCACAGAAATCGGTTTTAACAACCGTAATAGCTTCTTTATTTCTGGGGAATTCCGTTTTTAATGCTGCGACATCACTGTCTAGAAAGGCTGATATTACTCAGCCTTTTTATTTCTTTCGCCCCACAGGCTCAAATACTTCCCGAGCGTAACACCATCGATGGCTGGTTAAGCGAGCTTGGCGGTGAAAATAGCTTTGATGAGAGCAAAACTATCGACTGGGGTGTATTACCCGGACCATTTTATACGCCTGAAATGGGTATCGGTATTGGTACTGCTCTCGTTGGCTTATACCGTATCGACAAACAAGACACATTGACTCAGCCATCCTCTATTGGCGTGAGTGGCTTTGCATCCTCAACCGGTGCCTTTGGTGTTAACTTTACCAATTATAATTTCATTGATAACGACCAATGGCGTCTGTTTGTTTCCGGCACTATCAATAATATTCCGACCTATTATTGGGGCAAAGGTTATACCGCGGGCAAAAAAGACAGCAATAAAGAAAAGTATCATTCCCAAGAATTTCAGATTACCCCCCGCGCCCTATATAAGTTGGGTGATTCCGCCTATGTTGGCCTAGGTTGGAATTTTTCATCAATTAATGCGAGCGATCCCGATGATGGCGCAAAAGAATACTTTTCCCAATCCACTGGGGGGCGCTCTACCATTAATTCGGGCGTGAGTGCTTATTACAGTTATGACACGCGTGATTTCTTACCTAATGCACATAATGGCCAAGCTCTCGAAGTTATCTATACTTATTTTGCACCGAGTTTGGGTAGTGATACGCGTTTTCAAACCACACAATTGCAATATGCCTATTACCATGAGCTTTCTGAAAAAACGGTCATTGCCATTGATAACTATGCCCGTTTCTCAACAGGTGAAGTACCATGGAACCAGCTATCTTTATTAGGTAATAGTAACCGCATGCGTGGCTATTACGAAGGACGATATCGAGATAATAATATTTTGACGAGCCAAGTCGAGTTGCGGCATAAATTAGATTGGCGCCATGGTGTTGTAGGTTGGCTAGGAACAGGCACCATGAGTAACTCGCCATCAGAACTCGGCAGTGGTCACTGGCTCCCCACGGCGGGAGTGGGTTATCGTTTTGAATTTAAACCACGAATGAATGTTAGGTTAGATTTTGGTGTCGGTCGCAACAGTACCGGATTCTATTTTCAAGTAGGTGAATCTTTCTAATGCTCAAATACATTATTATCTCGTGCATTTTGTTCGCGTTAGTGGCTTGTCAAAACCGCGAACAACTTCAGCTCCCTACCGCGACGACGGACCTTGCCAGTATTCCTATTGAGGAAGCCTCTCAAATTTGGCCAGTTCTTAGTTCTCTAGGTGCCCCTCAAGGGCTAAGAGCTTGTTGTGCATTTGGTTATAATATTCGAGCAGAGATCTCTGGCGTCCCAGTTCCTTTCTATCTTATCGACAATATCGTTGAGGCCAATAAACTTGGTGAGCATCATTATAATGATAGCTACCTTGCCGCAACGGCAGATATTGTCGGGTTAAATAGCGAAAAAGTGGGGCTCGTCTATACCACAGACGGCGGCTTTATTGATATTGCCCACGTACGTGATACCGCTGACTATACTTTATACTTATTCAGCCAAATCTACCCAAATTTGGGTAAAGAATGGACATTAAAACTCAGTGATGAACTGGCTAGCCGGCAAATTCACTTTAACTCGTTTACCCCACCTGAATCGGCGGTAGAACGCTATACGTTGAGTACTTACCTTGCCGCGAAACTGGCTTTTCAATTAGCGGCATGGCATGAAATCGCACAATGGTATGGCTATCAGTCTGTTCCTGGCTTTTCTGAAGGCGTGTCCGCTTTTTCTCCTGAAGATTTATATTCCAACCTCCTTGGGGCTCGCTTAGCCAGTTCATTGATATTACAGGGGCGAGCAGAATCCTTAGCTATCTTCTCACATTCCTTAGAAACGATACTCCCTGTTGCTTTAAATGAGCTTGGCGCATTTAATAAAGAAAAAACTCGAGAAGTTTTTGATCGAGTCGATGGAATATGGTGGGATAGTTCAAAACGCGTTCCAAATAAATTTTTGTTATTAACCCGGGATTATGATGTGGCAGATAGCCGTTACCCATTTTTACCCACACAAACAATCCCTCACAAAGGGTTAAAACTCAGTTTACCTGACGAATATGCGGGATATTCATTAGCAAAATTAGCGCAGTTCCGGTTGGTACCTACGGATAAAATGGCACAACTTCCTGTTCCAGAAAAATATTGGACGATTGATGATTTTTCGACTCTCGCAGAACAAGCTAAAATTGAAGATCAAAAACAACAAACTCGTACTTTGAAAAAGTAAAATTTCCAGTCTAATTTTGTCACATTATTCGTCATCTATGGTCAAAAAAGCCCATATTTTTTGGCCATTTCTAGTCATCATAGTTTGCCTTCATTTGATTTTCATACAAACCATAAGTGTTCATAAAATGCGAAAACGGGTGATTTGAGCTAAAAATAACCACCTTAATGGTTATATTTTAACCATAATAACCTTATAAAAACAAAGTTAATTGATTGTATTTTAAACGAATTTAGCTTAAAACAGATGATTTCATTTTGAAATAAGTAACCAAAAGTGATAAATAAACATTCTAAAATATAAATAAAGAAATTAATCACCCAATTAAAATCAATAAGTTAATAAAAATAAACCATTCAATACAAAATAATACAGAAGTTTAGCTAATGTGAGTCGGATAAAAGTAGCTCGTGAAAAATTATTCTGATACCATTCGCTCGATTTTTGTTCAGAGATACATAGGAGAAGCAAATGCCCTCTCGAACGATGAGGACAAACGCCGTCTTCGCTTTCTTATTTTTACTTTTATTTTCGAGTCTCAGTTTTGGCTCAACCAGTACTAGTACGATGCTGAAAAAAGACTTTGCACTGAAGCAAGCGCAAAGTACAAATCAAGCACAAACACCATTGCCTGATTTGCGTAAATACCCGTCTGGTACTGCACGTAAGAAAGCGTTTTTAAAAACGGTTGTCCCTGTGATTGAAAAAGTCAATCAACAGATCATGGAAGAACGTAACTGGCTACTGTCAGTACGTACAAATGCCAAATGGAGCGCACAAGAACTACGTCGCCTGACTCAGATCTGTGATAGCTATGGCATTAACTGCAGCAACCCAAAACGTATTAATTGGGATAAACTGTTAAGTCGTGTTGATATCATGCCAACACATTTAGTTGCGACACAAGCAGCAACAGAGTCTGGTTGGGGTACATCTCAGCTTGCTCAACAAAATGGAAATTTATTTGGGATGCGCTGTGGTAGCGGCTGTCAGACCAAGAAAGGAAAGATTAAAGGCTATTCAACGTACTCTTCAGTGGAAGAGACAGTAACAGCCTATATGAAGAACATGAATACCCATAATGCGTATGAGTCATTACGTCATTCACGCGCTAAGCAGCGTAAATCGCAAGATGAGCTAGACTCAGTCAAGCTGATTAATGACATGAAAGGGTACTCAGAATTAGGTTCGTCATATAACCGCTATCTGAAAGAGATGTACGCGAGCAACGAAGAATTGATTACACAAGCTCAAAAAAGAGCAGCGACTCGCAGTTAATTTGTATCAACACACCAGGTACAACAATATAAAAATCCACTTTTTCGGAAGTGGATTTTTTTTGCAGTTTTTCTCATCCACTCGAAATATGACAACCCACCCCACCCCAGCTATACTTCTTAGACTTTGAATCTTGAATCTTGAATCTTGAATCGTTTATTTTTCTTTTCATCCTCCGTTTTACTCTAAATAATTCGGATTTTAGGTAGGCGGCAAGAGAAGATATCTCTAGGAGCATACATAAGTATGTGACTAGAGTAGCTGAGCGTAGCCAACACCCCTAGAATTCGAAGTATGACGAGTAAATTGAAATATGACGAAATTCCGATTGCATAGGGGAAAAGAATAAATATTATGGTGCACCATAACAATTAACATCTGAGTCTATTATGAATTTTTTCTCATTTGAGTTTCTTGGCTCGTTTTTGGTTTTTTTTCTTATTTATTGGGGCTGCCAACCCAGCGCAAAATTACAAAATGGGTTGCTAATCACCGCTAGCTATTTTTTTGTTTATTCCTTTAGCCCTGATTTTGCTTATATTCTATTTGGCTACACATTATTTATCTATTTACTAACCAATTGGGCAACCGTTTGGTTATCCAATCGCTGGATTTACACCCTTTTAGGTATTGCCATCATTGGCTGCTTTACCGCATTTAAATACTATTCTTTCTTTCAAGAAACCATACAACAGACTCTCGATAAATTTGGATTCAGTGTTGGGTTACCGATCCTTGAATTATTGGCTCCGTTAGGTCTTTCTTTCTACGCATTCCATTCGGTAAGTTATACGGTGTCTGTGTGCCGTAAAGAAATTGAAAAAGCAGATTTTTTTGATGTGGTACTGTATTTGGCTTTCTTCCCAAGTATTGTGGCGGGTCCAATTAATCGCGCAAAAAACTTTCTACCACAAATTCAGGCAGAAAGTCGCAACATCCTTGATTCTCGACGCGCCATTTTGCTGATTAGCTTAGCGCTGGTGAAGCTTTTTCTGTTTAGTTCTTATCTGGCTGAAAATTATGTTAACCCCGTTTTTGATGCCCCAACAGGCTATAGCGCGGGCGAAATATTAATTGCTACCTATGCCTATGCGTGGAATATCTACTTTAACTTTTCCGGTTATACCAATCTGGTCACCGGTATTGCATTACTGTTAGGTTTCAACGTACCTCTAAACTTTAATGCCCCTTATTTAGCGACTAACTTACAAGATTTTTGGAAGCGCTGGCATATTAGTTTATCGACCTTCATTCGCGACTATGTGTATATTCCATTGGGTGGTAACCGTAAGGGATTTACCCGAATGAACATTAACGCATTCTTAGCCATGGTGATTTCGGGTTTATGGCACGGTGCAGCAATGACGTTTGTTGTATGGGGAGCGATTCACGGTTTAGGGATTGTATTCCTGAGCCTTAAGAATTTCTGCATGCAAAAGCTAGGTTGGAATTGGTCGCTACCAAATCAAACATTATCAACTTGGTTATCACGTATTATTACGTTTCATTTTGTCTGTTTTGCTTGGATATTTTTCCGTAGCCCGTCCTTCGATGATGCGATGGTGATGCTGAATCAATTTATTGAACCCGGATTTATCGCCTCGATTAGCGCTAACCTTGGATTACTGATCCCATTTTGGCTATTGTTCCTTGCCTATCCTTATTTTGTTCAAGGCTACCAATATGTTGCCAAAAAACATCAAGATATCGCTTGGTATTATTACCCTATCCCATTAGCCATTGTTCTGACTATTATGTTTATGCTTTCACCTTCAGGCATGCCAGGATTTATCTATGCTAACTTCTGAGTTTAAAAATAACCTGAAAAAAACAGGGAAAGTCCTTTTTATCGTCCTTATTACGGGCTTGCTATTGATTTGGTTGAACCAAGGCTCACTGGAACGATTCTGGCAGCAAAAGTACCATCAAGATACCCCATGGTCGAAAATGATGGGCAATCCCGTTTGGGACTACGGCAGCGCGTTACACGATGGGGTGCAAGAAGCGGGGCTCACTTTTGCCTATCACGCTTCTGGACAAAAAGCCGCAGATGATAAACAAGCCGCTCAAATAGCTGACAGTAATGACGCGTTAAAATTTCCTGATGATTTCCGGGTTGGGCTACACTTTGTTAACGGCTATATCTACCCAGCCGAAAGTTTATCAGTGACGTTTCCAGAATTGCTAAAACGGCCACAAGCACGAGCCAAGAATTCAACACGCGCTTTCGTTGGGGTCAATCTGGCGAGTCCAGAAGGACCTATTACCCCAAAACATATCGCTAAGATTACTGCGGGAGATCAAGTGCTATTTGCAGGGGACTCCATGATGCAGGGTATCGCTCCCCATGTTAAAAACATGCTATTGAAAAAGTATAATATAGACAGCATTAACTTGAGTAAGCAGAGTACGGGTCTTGCCTACCCGCGTTTCTTTAACTGGCCAGAAACTATCGCCAAAGCGTTAAATGATAATCCCAATATTAAGGTGTTAGTGGTCTTTTTAGGGCCTAATGACCCATGGGATATGCCGCCGCAGACAGGCTATAAATATGTGAAGTTCAAGAGTGAAGAGTGGGAGCAAGTGTACCGCTCGCGCATCAATGATATATTAGCCACCGCTCGCCAACATAACGTCGATGTTATTTGGGTCGGTCCGCCGAATATGCGCAAAAATAACCTGTCCGATGGCATGAAGTTCCTACGCAGTCTTTATCAGTCCGAAGTCGAAAAGTATGGCGAAATGTACATTTCTGCCAACGATGTCTTTAAGTATAAAAATGACGACTATTCTGACTATATTGGTGATGGCAGCAATGCTATAAAATTGCGCAGTGGTGATGGGATCCATTTCAGTGGTAAAGGGCAACAAATGATTGCCGAACGTGTATTTTCACTGATCCATTTCGAAGAGGGAGACAAGGAGCCTCATGAAACTGAACAACTTGCGTCAAGCCAAGAGCAAGCTACTCTCGACTAGCGTCGTCACGTTGTTGGCATTAGGTTTAATCTCTTGCCAAACGCCTGACAATCAACGTGGTAAAACCTCACAACCAAAATGGTCTGCATCTACAGAGCAAGGGCAATTGGTGAATAATGGGGAACCCAATCTGGGTCTTTTGGCGTCTAAATTACGCCAAGGTAGCCAACAAGTGCATATCGTTCAAATCGGCGATTCGCACACAGCGGCAGATTTTTTCAGCGGGGAGTTACGCACATTATTTCAGCAACGCTATGGTGATGCGGGGCCAGGATTTGTACCGCCTATTTCGGTACCCGGCCAACGTACTGCCACGATTAATCGGGTGAGTGATAAAGCTGATTGGACACTCGCATCGAGTCGCAAAGATGAGCGATTTGACTACCCTCTGGGTGGGTTGATTGCCGAGCCACACTCCAATAGCAGCAATGTACTGTTAAAACCATTGCAACCAGTACAGAACAGTTACCGTCTACAAGCGCTTTATCAGAGTTCGGCAAATAGCCAGATGAAGGTATCACCGTCGTCGTCATCCATGGTGACATTACCTGCGACCGGTAATAATTGGCAATTTTCGGCACCAGTGAATACACAGTTACCCTCTCAAGTATCAATGAGCCAACAAGGTAACCTGAAAGTCGGTGGATGGTTAGTGCGTTCAAACAAGCCGGGAGTCATGTTATCTGCGGTAGGGTTAAATGGTGCCACCATCAATATGTTGGATAAATGGCAATCTCAATGGAGTGCCACATTAGCTGAAATATCTCCTGACATGGTGATTTTAGCTTTCGGTACCAATGAAGCCTTTAACGATACATTGAACTTGACGGCTTATGAGCAGAGCCTCAGAGAGAAAATTCGTCAAATTCGCCAGCAAATGCCGAATGCGGTGATTATGTTAGTGGGGCCAAGCGACTCAATTAAGTTTAGTAGCGCCGCAGGCTGTACAGCACAAATGCCTGTGAATTTGATGAATGTTATCCGCATTCAAAAAGCGGTTGCAGCTCAAGAGCACACACTATTTTGGGATTGGCAGGCCTACATGGGCGGTCCTTGCTCTATTCGTTCGTGGGCAGCCCAAGGTTTAGCGCGCCCAGACAATGTGCATTTCTCTGCGGATGGCTATAAGAAAAGCGCTCAGGCTCTTTACAGCCAGTTTAATCAGATGTTGAAGTAATGAATAAAGCTCGTATTGTGTGAGCAGCAGTCAAAACTACAAAAGCCAGCTTATCGAAATAAGCTGGCTTTTTCTTTTGAGTGGAGCTGAGGAAGAAAACTTACAGGAAGCTAAAGAAAACCATCCCAACAATGGCACCCGTGGTACCTAGAATAGTTTCCATTACAGACCATGTTTTCAGCGTTTGAGCTTCTGTTGCGCCCGTAAATTTACCGAATAGCCAGAAACCGGAGTCGTTCACATGGCTCAGAATTAATGAACCACCGGAGATACAGATAGATAGCGCTGCCAATTGAGCTCCGGAATAGCCCAGTTCACCGATAACAGGCAAGACTAAGCCAACCGTCGTTAAACATGCCACCGTAGCAGAACCTTGGATCACACGAACCGCACCCGCTAAGACAAAGCACGCAATGGCAATTGGCAAGCCAGCGCCAATCAAAGAGTCGCCTAATGCAGGACCAACGCCAGAATCAACCAACACTTGCTTGAATACACCACCTGCACCGGTCACTAACAGGATAATACCCGCGGGTTGAATTGCCGCAGAACATACCGCCATCACACGCTCTTTATCCATGCCGTAGCGGAAACCGAGGCCATAAATTGCCAGTAAACATGCTAATAATAATGCAGTGAATGGGTGACCAATAAATTCTAACCAATGTTCTACGTTAGAGCCTTTTTCAACAAAGTGGGTACCAATGGTTTTTAATCCCACTAACAGCAGCGGGAACAGCACTAAACTTAAGCTGAATGCAAAGCTTGGTACTTTACCGTTAGCTGCTTGAGGTGCTTCGTAGTCAGCCGGAATATCGATATGGACGAATTTGCTGATAAAGTTACCAAACAGTGGTCCGGCTAAAATCATACCTGGGATAGCTGCACATAAACCAATCAGGATCATCCAACCGTAATCAGCGCCCATTTGTGATGCAACTAGCATCGGTGTAGGACCCGGTAATAAGAATGCTGCCGCAGCGGCAACACCTGCAAATAGAGGAATAGCTAAACGAACCACGTTATGACCAGTACGGTTTGCTACCGCAAAGACCACCCCAATCAACAATACGATCGCAACGTCAAAAAACAGAGGCAATGCACAAATCAAACCTGCCACGCCCACAGCGTAATGCGCTCGCTTTTCACCAAAAGCTGTCAGTAACTTATGTGCCACCTGATCCAACGCACCAGTTTCATGCAAGATTTTCCCGAACATGGCACCTAGAGCGACAACTATCGCTAAGAAACCAAGTGTTCCCGCCATTCCTTTTTGCATAGTTGCGGTGATATCTTGGATTGGCATCCCAGAAAATAATCCAGCGCCAATGGATACAATCATTAATGCCACGAACGCATGTAAGCGGGCATACATTACTAAGAATAATAGTAAGACTACCGAGCCAACAGCGGTCAGTACTAACGTAAGGGTACTTAATGTTTCTACAGGAGCATTCATACCTTATCCCCAGCCATGATTTGACGAATAGTTGAGCACGTATTATCGATGACTACATCCAAAGATGGACGAATATCAATCGCATACGCATCAGTTTCTTGTTCATTTGGTTCTTGTAATGCCTCAAACTGTGATTTCAACATTTCTGGTTTGAAGAAATGACCACGACGCGCTCTCAAACGCTCTTCAATCACTATTGCATCCCCTTTCAAGTAGATGAAATAGAGATTTTTATTATCGTTTCTAAGAATATCGCGGTAGCTTTTTTTCAAAGCAGAACAAACTACTAATGAAATTTGATTCGTTCTTTGCATAGCAAAAATTGCACCGTTCAGTGCTTCTAACCAAGGGCGACGGTCATCATCATTCAGCGCGTGTCCTGATGCCATTTTCATAATATTAGCTTTAGGGTGTAAAAAATCCCCATCAAGAAAAGCAGCTTGTAGCTGCTGAGCAACGCCGCTAGCGACTGCTGATTTGCCGCTACCCGATACCCCCATTAGGACAAATGTATAGTTTTGATTTTGGGTATCACTCATAGGAATCTCCTCGGGTGTTGAAAAGAAATTATCTGAATATTTTATTAAAATTTAGGTTTATGTTACCGGTAACAGGTTACGGGTAACATTATCTGTATTGAGGGTTTTTTAGCAATTAGATCGGTGAAGAAAAAAGCGGAATTGTGATGATACTCGCAATAATATTTAGCTGACTCGATAGCAGCAAACTAGATACTTTCACCTGTCAGTAACTTAAAACCAACATCAAACTGTTTGTGCGCTAATTTTTCTCCACGCATTCTTGCCAGCAGGACTTCAGCCGCCTTACGCCCCATTTGATCTCTAGGGGTTAAAATACTTGCTAATTTTGGCGTCATCACCTGCCCGACATCATGACCATGGAAACCTGAGATAGCTAAATCCGTCGGCACTTTGATCCCTAAACGTTGGCACTCAAAAATAGCGCCTATTGCTAAGTCATCGTTTGTGCAGAATAACCCATCCGCATCAGGGTATTTTTCGCGACACTCTTGAAGTAATTGGGCACCTAGAGAATAAGAGGAGCTTTCCTGAGTCATTAAATTTCGAGGCGTTAATTTGGCATCTAACATTGCCTGTTCGTAGCCTTTTAAGCGGATAATGGTTCGCTCATCCTGCCTAGCTCCCAAGTAGATAACCTTACGACAGCCTCTGGCGATCATCGCTTCGGTCATTTGGCGAGAAGCTTCATAGTTATTGATACCCACCGCCATATCAAGGCAAGGGGAAATACTGTCCATGATTTCCACCACGGGAATACCCGCTGTTTTCAACATACGCAGTGTGCGTTCTGTATGGGTACGCTCGGCCAAAATCACGCCATCAATATTATAAGAAAGTAGCGAGGTTAATCGCTCTTCTTCTTTTTCAGCACGATAACCATAGTGGGCGAGCATGGTTTGATAACCGTGGCGGTCAGTAACTGCTTCAATACCGCGGATCACTTCGGCAAACACTTGGTTGGTCAATGAAGGTAACAATACCCCAATCGCATGACTGGTTGCATTAGAGAGAATATCTGGTGCTTTGTTCGGGATATATCCCAAATCCTCCACCGCATTAGCAATTTTTCCACGCAAAGACTCAGAAACTTGATCCGGGTTGCGTAAAAAGCGGCTCACCGTCATTTTTGTGATACCGACAAGGTCGGCAACGTCTTGCAAAGAGGGTCTTTTATTCTTCATATATCCCATATTTTCAATATGTACGCAGTTATCTTGCGTTATGTTCTGCGATCTGTTGGTGGATAGCAATCCCTTGTTATTGCTTTAAATCACATAAATATCGAGTTTTCCTCAAAGTAGTTGACTCTCTTCCCCGAGTTCGTTAATTTCCGCGTTATATAATTATAAGTATAACGATACTCAATCATCGGCTATGACTATGAATCGACGACGCTTCCTACAATCTTGTGCGGCACTGGCTGTATTTTACTATTTACCTGCATTCAGCCGTGAAAAAATCGCCGAAGCACTATTCGGTCAGTTACCAACCGCTGAAAACCTTCAGCGAGTGATCAGCGCAGGACCACCCGCGGATTTACTCTTATTTGCACTTGCACCTGAGAAAATGGTGGGATTTGCATCGATTTCCCTCAATAAAGGGAAAACTGGATTATTTTCCGAACAATGGCTTTCGCTTCCCATTTATGGTCGTCTTGCTGGGCGAGGAAGTACCTTATCCCTAGAACAGTTGATGGCCTATCACCCCGATTTAATTATAGATACGGGAAACCTCGATGAGACTTATCGCTCTCAAGCAGAAAAAGTGTCTAAACAGACGGGGATCCCCTATTTATTAATGGAAGGGGGGCTTGCCGATGCACCACAGCAGTTGCGCCAATTAGGCAAAATCCTCAATGTCCACCAGCAAGCAGAAAAACTCAGTGCACTAGCAGAACGCTATTTAAAAAATGCCCAACTGTTTGCCCAAAGTCGCCAACAAAATCCCCTAAGTTTTTATCTGGCTCGGGGGGCTAAAGGGTTGCAAACGGGAACAAAAGGCTCGATTCATACTGAAGCTATTGAAATGCTAGGTTTACGTAATGTCGTTGATATCAAAGGATTTCACGGATTAACGGATGTCTCCATGGAGCAACTTTATCAATGGGAGCCAGACATTATTATTACGCAATATGATGAAGCCGTTGAATTAATGACAACCTCACCGTTATGGGAAGGACTCAGCGCCATTACCTCCAATAATTTATTTGTTTTCAGCGGGATGCCTTTTGGTTGGCTAGATGGACCTCCCGGTATTAATCGCTTACTCGGTATGAGAAGGCTACAAAGTCACTTTGATAAGAGTGTCGAGGAAACCATCAAACAGGATATTTTACAGTTCTTTGAACTGTTTTATCATTCACCATTAAGCCCACAACAGGTTGATATGTTGATGGAAATGTCATGACTCGTGGGCTTCTGAATAACAAAGCTAAGCCTCTGTTGTTGTTAATGATCTTTTTGACCTGCCTATTGATAGCGTTAACCAGTGGTAAATACTCACTAACCTTGGGGGAGCTGTATCGTCTCGTGTTCCAAGATACAACGGGTGACCCTCGCAATAACACGGTATTTTGGCAAATTCGTTTCCCTCGAGTACTTGCTGCGATATTAATCGGTGGTGGATTAGCTGTTGCTGGGGCAGCATATCAAGGCATGTTTCGTAATCCATTAGTCTCTCCCGATATATTGGGCGTTTCTGCAGGGGCAGGCGTGGGGGCGGTATTTGGCATATTTTTTGGGCAATCTTTGGTGTATATCCAGCTATTTGCCTTTGCTGGAGGATTACTGGCTGTCGCCGCCGTGTGTTTGATTGCCAAAATGGCACGCCAGCATGATCCTATTTTATCGCTGGTGCTCGTTGGCGTGGCGATTAGTGCGATTTGTGGCTCCGCCATCTCTTTGATGAAAATTCTAGCCGACCCTTATACCCAGCTACCCTCTATCACATTTTGGTTATTAGGAGGGTTATCCTCCATTACCCAGCAGGATTTACTCTCTGTTCTCCCCATTATGGTTATAGGCATTATCCCTTTGCTGCTCCTACGTTGGCGTATGAATTTGCTCAGCCTATCCGATGAGGAAGCCAAAAGCCTCGGTGTCAATGTCAGCTTGAACCGTGGGATTTTTATTATTTGCGCCACATTGATTACCGCAAGTACCGTCTCGATTGCGGGTATTATTGGGTGGATTGGATTGATTGTGCCCCATATCACTAGAATGATAGTGGGCGCTAACTTTCGTCATCAACTTCCGGCATCCATAGCAATTGGTGCAATTTTACTCTTGATCACTGACACACTAGCAAGAACCATTGCGGCTATTGAACTTCCATTGGGCATCCTAACTTCAGCCGTGGGGGCACCGTTCTTTTTAGCCATTTTGTTGCAAACAAGGCGGGTCAAATGAGTATTTTGACACTCAATAACCTCGCGATTGGTTATCACCATCATGCCATTATTGAACATATTAATTTTTCACTGCCCGAGGGGGCGATAACGTGTCTGCTGGGTGCCAATGGATGTGGTAAAACCACCTTGATGAGAACATTGTTAGGGTTGCTACCCGCAATACAGGGAGAGATCCTGCTACAGGGTAAATCCCTGAATGGCTTAAAACCAAGAGATATTGCGAAAGTAATTGCTTACGTACCACAAGCCCACGATACGCCCTTCAGTTTCTCGGTGACGGATATGGTGATAATGGGGCTAACTCCCCACCGCTCTGTATTTTCACTTCCAAGAGAAAAAGAACAAATCGCCGCTATGCAACAACTCCAACAGTTAGGTATTGATCACCTCCGAGAGCGCTTATATAGCACCTTGAGTGGTGGTGAAAAACAGTTGGTTCTCATTGCTAGAGCATTAATTCAAAAGCCCAAATTGCTGATTATGGATGAACCGGCTGCTAGCTTAGACTTTGGTAATCAAATTCGTTTATTACAACAAATAGAAAATCTAAAACAGCATGGAATGACGGTTTTAATGTCCACCCACCACCCACAACATGCAGCGGCCATTGCTGACCATGTGGTGTTGTTGGATAGGCAACAGCAAGCCAGACATGGCTCTGCTCAAAGTATGTTAACACTCACTAACTTGGCAGAGCTTTATAATATCGATGAGCCAAGTATCATGGCTCATTTTCAGCTTCCATCCAATTTTACTTGTTAAGGGCAAGCGTCATGCTTATCAATCAACTCGATTTTGCAAAAATGTACCAACAGCATATGCAACAAGCTCAGCGCTCTCGAAAAGAGCCAGAACATTGGGATAAAAAAGCACAACAAATGGCGCAAACCTGTGCCAATCCAAACGATCCTTACTTAGTTGGTTTCCGCCAATTAATGGATTTTACCGGAGCTAAAACATTATTGGATGTTGGCTGTGGCCCCGGTTCTATCAGTTTGGCGCTAGCCAATCAATTTGAATCCGTTATCGGTATCGATTATAGCCAAGGCATGCTAGAGATGGCAGAAATTCGCGCAAAAGAGATGAATATCACCAATGCACGTTTCGAACCATTGGCATGGGAAGATAACTGGGATTCGTTACCGAAAGTGGATATCTCGGTGGCTTCTCGCTCTACACTGGTCGATGACTTGAAGGGCGCATTATTGAAGTTGAACCGCCAGACTAATTTACGGGTTTATACCACCCATACCATCAACCCTACTTTTATTGATGAAAAGGTTATCAAGGCGATTGGACGAAACGTTGTTTCTCTACCGACCTATATTTATGCCGTAAATATCCTGCATCAAATGGGGATCAATGCGCGAGTCGATTTTATTAAAAGCCCTAATAAAGGGGGATTTGATAATTTTGCTGCTTTTGCAGATAGCGTGAATTGGTCACTGAAAGATCTCACCGAAGACGAAATTGAAAAACTCCGTCACTACTATGATGAACAAACGGCTTCCGGTAGAGTTCTCCCATTCCCATCAAGAGATTGGGCGATGGTGTCATGGGATGTAGTCGATGAATCGGAACTGATTTTATGATCTACTTACCGGATGCCCTGATTGATCAGTTACTTCTTGACGATATTCAATACGGCGATTTAACAACTCGTGCCCTTGGTTTACAGTCACAACAAGGCACCATGACTTTTACATCAAAACTAGGTAGCTGTGTCAGTGGGTTAAATATCGCCGAGAGAATGCTAACTAAGCTCGGTGTGACTTGTGAATGCTTATTCCATGATGGGGATATTGTCGAACCTCAGAGCTGCTTAATTAAAGCATCCGGTTCCTGCGAAGCCTTACATCAGGGCTGGAAAGCAGTACAAAACGTCCTTGAATGGTGTGGCGGAGTCAGTCATTACACTTACCAGATGGTATCGATATTGAAAAAATATCAACCTGATGGGCAACTCGCCTGTACTCGCAAAACCATCCCAATGACCAAGCCGCTTGCCCTCACGGCAATTTTAGCTGGCGGCGCCATTATTCATCGCGCAGGCAGCGCGGAAACAATCTTGCTGTTTACCAATCATCGCAACTGTTTAGCAAATCCTGATGATTGGCAGTCCCATGTAAAGACTTTGCGTACGGCGGCACCAGAGAAACTCATTATTGTAGAGGCTGATGATGAACAACAAGCGATATTAGCGATTAAAGCTAATGCCGATATTGTTCAGTTGGATAAATTGCCGATTCCGCAAATTCAAGCATTACAGCAATATATCCAACAGCAAAATTCACCCTGCCGGCTTTCTATTGCGGGCGGAGTTAATCTTCAGACCATTGA
Source organism: Providencia sp. PROV210 (assembly GCF_028479445.1). Lineage (NCBI taxonomy): Bacteria > Pseudomonadati > Pseudomonadota > Gammaproteobacteria > Enterobacterales > Morganellaceae > Providencia > Providencia sp. PROV210. The sequence continues at coordinate 44,009 of NZ_JAMPNQ010000018.1, read as the reverse complement.
GGCGTATTCCCAAACGGGCGTGTCGATTTTAGTCACTTCAGCCCCTTATTACGCTGCACCGAGAGATATCAAAGTTCACCTATTTAAATCTTAATCATCTTTAAAATAGAGATTTAAAACCTGTCCTGCGAAAAATAGCGGGATGGTGTTTTATGGCATAAACGACGGATATCGCTATATAAAATTAAACATAACGATGGTTGTCGTGATAAAAACTAACTGGACATTAATAATGAAAATAAAACAAATACCTTATTTTGTAGGAATGGCATTATTCGCAACGCAGGGGCAAGCGGCTTCGGTAACTTCAACAGAAACTAACCGTGATGTCATGTCAGTATGGAGTACGCCGCTAGCGGCTGATGCCAATGTGATCACTGAATCACAAATGAAGCAGCTCAACAAAACCAACGTCGCACAGGCATTAAGCACTTTACCGGGTGTGGCAATTCAAAAATCTGGTAATCGCAATGAAACCCAAGTGAACGTACGAGGTTTTGATAGCCGTCAGGTGCCTGTTTTCTTCGATGGTATCCCCACTTATGTTCCTTATGATGGCACGCTCGATCTGGGGCGCTTTATGACCAGTGAGCTGGCTAGCGTTGAATTGTCCACGGGATACACCTCATTATTGCAAGGCCCAAACTTGATGGGTGGCGCGATTAACTTAACCACTGCGACACCAAAAAAAACCCTTGAAGCCAATATTAGTCTCAATCAAGGTTTCGCTCGGGGTGCTGATAATGCCCATAACATCAGCGCACGCCTTGGAGGGCGCAATGATCTCGGTTTTATCCAAGTCAGTGGTAGCCAGTATAAACAGCGTTTTATGGGATTACCGAGTTCAGAAGATAATAATTCACTGGCAGGAAGCCATGGTCGCCGAACGAACTCTGCCACCGATGATAAACGCTTAATGCTAAAAATGGGCTGGACGCCGCGAGAAACCGATGAGTATGTCCTCACCTATATTAAGCAGGATGGCGACAAAAACAGCGCGCCGAATGTGAATACAGATAAACAACAGATTTGGCAATGGCCAGCCTATGATAAAGAAAGTATTTATTTTAATGGCACGACTCAGATAACCGATGGAATCGCGTTACAAAGCCGTGTGTACCATGACTCATTTAAAAATACGCTGCATCAGTACAAATCTGTCAAAGATTACCAAAAAGGCGATTTTAACTATAGCCGCTATGATGACTACAGTAATGGTGCAGATTTACGTGCTGATTTCACTGTACGTGAATTAGATATGCTGTCATTCGCTGCTCACTGGAAAGAAGATATTCATCGTTCTCGTAGCAATAAAACCAATCCATTTGATCGTTATAAAGATCAAACTTGGTCTGTCGCAACAGAATACCAATGGGTCGCCACGGATAAACTCGATATTATCGGCGGGATTGGCTATGACTGGCGTAACAGCGATGAAGGTAAGCGCTATCTTTATAATAAAAAAAGTGGCGCTATGGAGGGGGTCCAACATTACGATGATAATAGCCAACATGCCTTTAACTGGGAAGCCATGGCACGCTATCACTTAGAAAATGAAGATACCGTGCAATTCTCAGTATCAGAAAGAACGCGATTCCCAACCCAAAAAGAGCGTTATACCGAAAATAAAATGAAGAATAATGATTCATTTCTCATTAACCCTCATTTAGATGCTGAACGCGCATTAACCTTTGATTTAACCTATAAAGGTCATTTTACTCCCGCTTGGAACTACACGGCGAGCGCTTACTATAACCAAGTTTCTGATGCCATCATGGCACATCATGTGGGTGTGAATAAAAAAGGTGCCGATTTACTGCAAAACCGTAATAGTGGAAAAGTGGATTATATGGGGATGGACTTAGGTACCACAGGGCAAATTACCGACTGGCTAGAAGCTGGCGTAAACTATAGCTATATTCACGCAGACCCAAAACACTATAGCGTACGCCATGTCGCTGAGTTACCAACTCATAAAGCCTTTGCTTGGCTCAAGTTCACACCGTATGAACCAATGAGTATTACCGTAACCGAAGAGGCCAGAAGCTGGGCATTTAACTATATAGATAGCGAAGATAAGGTTCGCGGCTTTGCCAAAACCGATATCCGCTTAGATTACGAACTCGGGCATGGCTTATCCGTAAATAGTTCAGTGAATAACCTATTCGACAAATCTTACGAATATACCAATGGATATATAGAGGAAGGTCGTAACTATTGGTTAGGTATTGAATATAAATACTAGTACTTAATTAGGTTAGGTAAGAATTGACGTTCTTACCTAACAATATAAAAAATAATCTATTATATAAATTAGGTTTATCCATAAATTAAATTAAGCAATTATACCTAAGATAAATCCTATAAATTCAATTAAACCCTCATTTAAAATATAGATTAATTAACTTTTTACACTCAAAATAAGCGACGAAATTATATAATTAGACTGTAAATTTCAATATGTACAGGTAAAAATTCTAACCAGACATTCAAATCAATAATTTTGCTAATTGATCGCAAAAAAGCTCATCGAGCAATACTTGCAGTAATTCATTTCACTATTTAGACTATATACATTATTAAAATTATAAAAATATAAAACACCTAAATAAATTTAACTTAATTTTACTTAGCCAATAAATAATGGTGGCTTAGCTTATTGAATTATTTGAATTTGAGAGAACTGGCGGTAACCATGATCGAAAAACATGATTATACTATTGATGAAAAATTTATTTTTGAGCAACGAAAATGTCTAATTTACCTAAAAGGTGACCTAGATCAATCTGTTGAATTATCAAAACCAGCAGCACGCTTATTTGGGGAGATCCTTTTATTAAATTTTAAAAAAGGGATTGCTACTCGTGATGAATTACTTACCAACGTTTGGGAAGAGTATGGACTTGTTGGTTCAAATAATAATTTAAATACTTATATTAGCGAGATAAGAAAAAAACTCGAGCAAGTCGGTATTGATCCAAAAACTATCGTTACGGTTCCTAAAAAAGGCTTTAGAATTGATAGTCATCTTTCAAAATTTAAGATTGATGATGATGATGCTGAAATAATATCTAATGAAATTATCACTAAAGATGATTATGACTCTCTTCACCCCTCTTTAGTGCCATCTCATTTTGTATTGGCAGATGATCATAAAAGCATATTTGATTCATCCTCCCAACCTACTGAAGATACATTAATTAATAGCTGTTCATTATTAAATGATAGTACATCTTTAAATACAGAAGAAATCATAGAAAATAAAAATGCCATTTCTCAGGGCTACAATGATAGTAAAAATAAAAAATTAATTAAATTTTCAGTTATCACATTCATTATCGCTATCATCCTTATCTCAATTTATATAATCTCAAATAATAACAAATACATTAATAATCAAGAAAATACATACCATACAGTGAGTACCAGAGAGAATTGTATTATACAAACACCGATAGAGATGAGTGAAAAAACGACTAGCGACACTATCGACTTTGTTAATAAAAAACTTGAAAAATATAATATTTCTTGTGATGAACCCAAACGAATCATCCTATTATCTGATGTCAATTCAGCCTACTCATTTGATAAAAATATTGCTCTAAGTATTTGTAAAGAAAAAAATAACCGATTTGAATGCGTGTCCATTAATGACCAGAGAATTTAAATGAAAAAGTATATAGCTGCCTCGATTCTTCTCGTTGCTATAGTTTCGATTGCGTTTGTATTTACCAATAAAAAAGAAGACGAAATGACAATTTGTCACTCGGAAATCGTGTGGATAAAAGAAAATGGCACGCCTGATGGTATTATTCTTAAATCTAAAATGAGCCTTCAAATTGCAGATAACCATAGTGGGCGTATGAACTTTTATGGCTATATAAAAGAGCAAGATACAGTGTATCGCTTAGATAGAGCAGTATATTTTGAATATAATCCTGTGGATAATAAAGGACATTATGCGATTAGATTCAAATCATCCTCAATAATGACTTCAGATAATACGCCAAATAATATTTTTTCTACTTTTTTTAATGTAGATAGAGAAAAAATAAACTACTACATTCAAGTGAAAAAAATGGAAGATAATATTTATATCCTTAAAGATGAAGCATATACCTCATTCACTTGTTTTATTGAATAAAAAAATACCTACCAACAATTACGTTTAAGTAGGTAAAAATCGTCAACATGGGAAAATTTGAATAATATAAGCGCAATTAAAGGGTATTAAATCTATAGATATAACATTCAAACAAAGTATTAATTATTTTTTAGGTTCATAAATTTCTACGAAAGGAACACCATCTTGAGCTATCGTTCCTCTAAACATACCTTTCGTATTGAAATCCATAACATAATTTCCATCTTTATCAATCGCAATCAGTCCACCAGCTCCCCCCATATTATGCACCGTATTAAGGATATTTGTTGATGCTTCAGAAAGCGTGATACCTTTATATTTTATTTGAGCGGCAACATCATAAGCAGCAACAGATCGAATGAACAATTCCCCTAGTCCTGTCGTTGAAATAGCAATAGTGTTGTTATCAGCGTAAGTTCCTGCGCCAATAATAGGGGAGTCACCAATGCGGCCATAATGCTTATTTGTACTTCCTCCCGTGGAGGTCGCAGAAGCTAAATTGCCTTTTTTATCGATTGCAACAGCACCAACTGTACCGTATTTATAATCGAACATCAGAGGATCAACGAATAAAGCAGCATTAATCCCTTTTTCTTGATCTATTTTGTGGCTGATTTCTTTCACTTTTTTAAGCTGTTCTGCTCGTTTTTCAGTGATAAAGTAAGATGGGTCAACAATATCTAACCCTTCTGATTTAGCAAATTGTTCAGCACCAGCTCCCCCCATCATCACATAGGGGCTTTTCGTCATAACACGGTAAGCTGCCATTATTGGGTTTCTGACGTTCGACACTCCAGCGACAGCACCTGCCTTACGAGTTCGCCCATCCATAATCGAAGCATCCAACTCTACCTTATTATCGGTGGTTAATGATGCGCCTTTACCTGCGTTATACAGAGGGGAATCTTCCATCACGATCACCGCAGCTTGAACGGCATCAACACTATCACCACCTTGAGCAAGAATAGTGTATCCAGCTTGAAGTGCTTCTTTTAATTTCTCTTCATGCTCTTTTTGTAATTCAGGAGAAAGCAGCTTTTCAGTAATATCGCCAGCTCCACCATGGATAACTAAACGGAAATTATTTTTTTGTGCAGTTGTTGATGAGGAAAAAATAATTGCAGATAAAAAAATTATACTAAAGGTATATTTGGTTGATTTTATTTTCTTAGCTAGGTTATTCATGATTAACCTTATTTTATGCAATAAGTTTTATTGGCTCGAAGATTTTATTTTTCCCTTAAGCCAATATTTCATTATTTGATAAAAAATAAATTTATTGCAATGTACTCACTTGTTCTTCCATCGGTAATACCAAGTCATCCAAAATAGCCCATTTCACTTGATTACCATTGATATCACTTGGTAATTTAAAGCGTTGCTCACTCAATGGTTTTAGTGGTTTGAATAACTCATTACTGTTTATTTCTTTCCCTCCGACATTCACACTATCAAATGAAAGATAAATCGGAGAATTATTCATAACAATTAACTCATTGCCTTCACGCCTAAAACTTAATTTTTTTTGTGCCTCTTCGAACGTTAAACTTTCTAAGTTCTTAGGGCGGTAATACACTTTAAAGTGCAAAGCTTGAATGGCATCAAACTCAGCACTGTCTTTTTTTTCTTCTGTATTAGGTATTGAAGGTGGAATCGCTCTAAATTTTGCAATATAGACCGTTTCACGGTCACTTGGCATTTTAGCAGTATCACCCACAAACATTACACGCCAATCATAACGCTGACCGGGCTCTAACTTATATAAAGGAGGAGTAATCATAAAAGGAAAATTATCGGTACTTTCCAGTGTATTTACCCCTGTGTCTTCATCTAACTTTTCAACACTTGCTTGCATTAAATATGGTGTTTTAGTGGTTGCATTGCGCAAACGAAAGGAAACACTTTTCTCCCCTTCAATAAAGGTTTTACGCTCATAGGGAAAAACAATGGTATCTGAGCTAGCACTCTCGAAATCAGATGCAAACGATGGCATTACACCGAATAATAATGATAGCGTTAAACCCGTTATCAGAATGCTGGCCCATTTTTTCATTGATAAACCTTTATAATTTATTAAATGCTGAGGATAGATTAAATTTTTGTATAAACCGCCACTTCGACACGCGCTCGGTATTTACCAGGATCAACATTATTATTGGCACAAATAGCCCATTTAATATTCAGGCTTTCCTGTTGATTTGCTACTGAGTTTTTACCAATTTCTTGGTCTTCATTATTAAATTTCAATAGCTTAGTATTTGTATCATTGCTACATAACAGAGTTGAATCATCCCCATCTTTGTACGGCAGCGCTAATAACCAAGGCGCTTTAGCATTATTAATTTCCGTTCCATCAACTTTATTAAACCACAATTTTCTTGGGTTACTGGTATCTACACGCCCCTCACGAGAAATTGCGGTAATATAAATAGGTTTATTATCTGCGGTACAGGTGTATTGAAAGCGAGATTCTCGCGTTTCTTGATTGCTTCGCCCCATCACGATATCAAATGTTGATTGGGTAACATTTTTGATTTTACAAATACGTACCACTCGAATATTGGTGATAAATTCAATACGCTCAGAAGAATTCGCACCATTGGGGCTTACACGAGGTCCTTGAGTTATCACACTTACTCTTTTTTGTAATCGGAAGCGCCCGGGTACTAATTGAAAATTAGTATACAGTTCAAATCGAGAACTTGTATTAAACGTAATAAATTTTCTCATGGTGTCATACCCTTCCTGATATGCATTGGGAGGATACATACAGATATCAGCACGACTAAAAGTATCAATGAGTCCGGTAGCTGGCCTAAAAAAAGTTCCGGTATAATTTCGCTCTAATCCACGCCATTGTTTTTTAAAATCAGCATCACTTCCAAGTATGCTTACATTGTAGTTAATAGTCGGAATAATCCAAGCTTGTGATCCTGCAGGTTTACTTCCATCAGGAAGGAAAAAATCTAATGCAAAACCTTTTTTACTTGTGCCGGGTATTGTGACCACAAATCCTGAATTTGCTGATTTGCAATAGCTATCACCATCAGATAAACCAACAAGTGCCCATTCTGAACTCCAGAACCCTCCGTTTCCATAGGTTCCAGAAGTACTTAAAGATGTCGTGCCTGTCAAACGCGCTTCAACTAAATAGGGCTCAGTAGAAGCTACCGGTGTATCTAAGTCCAGCAACCCTTCTAAAACAATATTCATCACTGCATGGGCTTGGCCTGAAAACAACCCCGTCAGAAGCGCAAACATACTGAGTTTACAATAGATTTTAGAATCATTACCTGCCATATTACACCCTTACATGTTTTTTATATTAAACACAGATTTCGCTATTATAAATCTACTGGCAAACTGCCGAAATTGTACGAACTGGCTGTGATGGGCTAACTTGCATAGCATCTAAACCAGAGAAAGTTGCGGTACATTGCTGGCTATCATTGCTACCCCAGCTAATATTTAATTTACCATTTGCCGGTAATCCACTCATGAACACTTGATTATTATCACCGACAATTCCAGTATTCTCTTCTGTTGCATCAGATCCATTCAAAGATGCCACAGCACCGAATGGCACAGGTTTACCTGACGGCGTTTGTAGGTTAATGATGGCCTGTAAACCCAGCTTAGTATTAAACTTCACTTTCACGATCGAACCTGCTGATGGATAAACTGTTTTACTGGTTTCCTTTAAGATCACATCATGAGGTAACGTATTCACATCCATATTAATAATGTTTGCATTATATGGGGACGTATAAGGATAAAGTGCATAACCTGAGTTATTAATGACGGTATCTTTACTTCCCACCTCAGCACCCGTAGCACCATCAGCTTCGATAATTGCCAAACTGCTCCCCATTGGCTTACCTAGCAATACTCCGCCAGAATGAATTAACATCCCACCACTCATACTCGCATTAACACTATTACTGTCCTTACTGTAATTATAGCCTGCGGAGATATCGCCTTTTGAACCGGAGTAACTCGCATTAAGTGACCCATTATTCCCTACACCTTTATTCTCATAACCTTGAGAAATACCATACCCCAGTTTATTGTCTAAGAAGCTACCATTAACTGAGAGCTGATTTGTCATTCTATGTTCATTATCCTGAGTAAATATATAGCTACTACTCATATTTCTAGCCAATTCATGGTTAGAGAAAATACTAAATGGTATGTTCACGTTAATCGAAATTTGGCGGTTTTCAGGCCAGGAAGACTCACCTTTCATTCTGTCGATACTGTAACGAATCGAGTAATTTATCTGATTTAAACTTCCGTTATAACCAAATGCAATCTGACGTACTTCACGGTCAATTTCCCAGTAATCAGAAATGCTTCCAGATAAGAATAAACTACCGTATTTACCTAGTGATTGGCTGATTGAAGTCGTAAAGCTTGCACGCTGACGTTGATTCAGCCATGGCGCCACATCATCTTTTAAACGGCGATCATAGTTATTAAAATCCGCAAAACTAAAGTAAGTACGACTAGAATAACGCAGAGCGGTTAAGTCAACAGATGTCCCTGTTGTGGTCATACTTTTTGAATAACGAATCCGGTAAGATTGACCGGATTTATCCCCAAGGTCTCCACCCATAGCAGCTGTAGCATGAGTAATATCCGCAGAGAGTGCACCAAAAGTACCAAGAGAAATACCTAAACCTGCTGCAGCTGAGGCGTAATCTTTCGCCATCAATAAGCCGCCGTATAGCGTAGTATTTGTTGGTAAACCATAAATAAATGAACCTAAAAAGAAATCAGATTCTTTTGAACTAACCGTATAGCCGCCATTATAACGCCCTACACTGGTTTCATATCTATAACCACCAGGACGAACCATGACAGGTAAAGAGGAATAAGCCACTGTAAACGTTTTTTCAGTACCATTTTCTTCAGTTACTGTTACATCAAGGTCACCCGCGTTTCCTGTTGCATAAACATCTTTAAGTTTAAATGCGCCGGGAGAAACATAGGTTTGATAAACAATATAACCATTTTGTCTGATGGTAACGCGTGCATTCGATGACGCGATTCCATTAATTTCAGGCGCAAAGCCACGCTCACTACTTGGTAGCATTTCCTCATTAGAGGCTAACTTAACCCCTTTAAATGGAATGCTGTCAAAAACGTCACTACCTGTGGTAATTTCACCCATCATCAATGTTGAACGAATAGAGTGTATTGCTCGCATCACATAAGTGTTATTAAATTCTGTCGAAGATTGTGAACCGTAGTCACCACTGCTACGAGAATAAGACATATTCGAACGTAGTCGCCAGGCCCCTATATTTAATCCACTCGCCACAGTTGCAAAAATATTATCTGTTGTATTTGAGCCTGAATAATTGGAATCGTAGCGATTTTTGTTACCACTCACAAAATAGTTAAAAAACAGAGCTGAAACGCCATCATCCAACAATTCGGGACTGATGTATCCCTGAGCTTTTGTTAGCATTGCAATTTGTGGAATTTCAACACGCACGATTAACTTAGACATATCCGTGGTAACAGATGCATCTTTAATATATTCATCAAGATTAAAAATTTTAGTATTTGGATCTAGCGCATTTAAACTTGAAATAGCTTTAACATTCACCCCCCACTCAGCAAGTAACGCAGGAGTAACAACAAGAACAATATCCCCTTGCTTATTAGGTGCGAATGTAAGTAGATTATCGCCTAAGTTATTTCTATTCACTTCAAGTTCAACATGGTATTCCCCTGCTGGAATACTATTCGAGCGACTAAATTGAGAAAGGTCTAACTGGCTAGCATCTACCCCTAGTTGACTCTCTAACATGCTCGGATCAAAATAGTCATCGCCATAAGAATATAGAGATAGACATATCAATGAAGATAATAAGCTGATTTTAAATAATTTGTTGTCCATTTCTATAGCCTTTATTCATCTTTATATTGGTTTCACATCAACAGACTAATTAAAAATTAACTGTTATATATGTACCTAAGTATTAGCTATGACCCTATTTATCCTTAATCTTCGAGTCCTTCACTATTTCAGTTTCTTTTTTTATTACTTGCTTTTCTGTTGTGGTACCAAAGTCATTTAAAAAATACCAACTAACCGTCGATGGATTATTAATATTTTTGCCAATTTCATAGTGGCTAAATGGCTTTAATAACAATGATTCTTGGTTCATTTCCCCATCGATAGTTAATCCCACCAACGTCATATAATATGGAGTTGTATTTTCAAACTGCCATTTGTTATTCTTTTTAACTAAATTGATTTTTTTATAATCATTTAGATTAGGTTCACTAATTATTTCCGGCCGATAAATTAATTTAATTACAAATGCAGTTACAAATACTAAGCTAGGCTTATCTTTCTCTTCTTCTTTTTTTATTGCAGGAATAGCTCTGGCTTTTAAATAAAAAATTGACTCTCTATCTTTTGGCAAATTTGCAATGTTATTGGGTAAAACTCTTGCTGCAAACTCACTTCTTGCATCAACTCTAAAAAGCGGGGGGGTTAAAATAAAATTATCAACAATTTTACCATCAACATCATCTAAAATAGAGGTTTGAACTAAAATTGGTGATGCAGTATCGTTATGAACTTGCATAACCTGACTTTTATCTTTCTGTGAATATATGATACGGCTTTGATTCAAAGACACACCATCCGCATGTGCAATAAATGTCATTGAATATGTAATCAATATTATAAATAATCGAAGTAACATATTATTTCTCTTAATCAGAAACATAAGTCAATGTTAATGTTGCTTTAAAGCCGCCTACGTTGACATCATCTGCACATTCCGTTGTTCCAGTTTTGCACATAACATAAGCATAAAAAGTTTTTGATAACGCTGTTTCTTCTATTTTTGGAAATAATTTATTATTTTGCTCAGTAACAAAATCAGCATCACCTTGAGTTGCATTATTTTTATTCGATATTCTGATGGCAAATGTTTTACCAGCATCATCTAAAAATCCATTTTGCTCTGCTTTATAATTACCCGTAAGGGAAATATATGCACCATCATGATTTTTAGTTTTACAATTTTGAATAGTCACTTTGAATGGTAATTTCAAATTCCCTGTTGGAACGTCACTCTTAAATTTACTAATTGGAATATTACCAAAATCCACTTTATTAGCTGAAGTTCCTTCAATATTAATATCACAAGTATTCTTAGGAACAGTAAGGTTAAATGTAAAATCGTGCAAACCATCATCCCTAGCTTGAGTACTATTAAATATACTACTGAATAAAAATAAGCTTCCACCGATTAATAAATGTAACGCTTTCATAACTCATTCCTTTTATTATGGTTGAAGCAATGTAATATCAACCGCAGCAACTAACTCTCCAGGCGTTGGTCGACTTGTTCCTAATTGAACAACACTGACTTCAAAATGGCTTTCTAAGCTAGCATTTGCCGTAACTTGAAAAGGAATAACGCCACCACCATTAATGTCTACAATATTACAATTTGCTTTGCTGCTATCACATTTTCTTAAAACAAAAGCAGCTTTTGTATTATTAGTTGTCGGATAAATTTTATTACTAGGATCTACTGAAGTTCCCGTACTTGCTGCAACCTTCATTAAATAAGGAGCACTTCCTGTCGATAAATCAAACTCAGAACAGGTATATCTCAATGAGAATGGCTTCAAAAATGTTTTATCGTTAATATCTTCTTTTACATTAGGAATAAAAATAGGTTTAAACTGTACTTCCATTTTATCGACTGAAACAACGCAAGTTCCTTTAATAACATTACCAATTACTTGCATTTCAGCAGCTTGTGAATTTTTGATTACACCAAAATAACTGACGGATATAAAGAATAAAATATAAATTTTACACATTAATTGTTTAGTTAACTTGCCCGCTATAAACATCTTCGCCTCCCAAATCATTTATCACCGTCCAAGTGGCTATACCTTTACGTCCATTAGCAGGAACTATATAACTAAATGAATTAAATGGAGAAACCATTGTATTATTCTTTTTCAAACTTAACTCGACCTTCACACCATTTATTTTTAATTCATTTAGTGAGATATAGTAAGGTGAATTATTTTCAACAACGACACCGGTTGATGTTGATTTAATAATTAGCTGGCTATAAGCTTCCTGAGGTGAAACTTTTAAATGACTTGGTCTATAAAATAATTTTATTACGTTATTATAACCAATATTTAATGCTGTACGATCTGCCGGTCCATTTGTTGCTGGAATCATAATGCCGCTAAAATAGAAAACAGATTCTCTATCTCTTGGTAATGAATTTTGCTGCGCAAAAACTCGAATATCTTGAGATTTCCCAGCATCAATCTTGATTAACGGTGGCGTAACCGTAAATGGGGCTGGACCAGTGCCATCAGCTTTTTGACTTACAGAAAATTTAGCTAAATAATTTATATCTGTTTTATTTCTTGCACCAATTGATGCACTATTTTCATCCTGTATATAAACTATGCGAGTCGCATTCAGCCCCACACCATTAGAATAGGCAGGAAGAGTCGTTAATGAAAACAATAGAGTTAAACTAACACCTAAAATCTTTGTTGCTGAGATCTTTTTTACATCTTTTGTTTTCATTATCTTATCCATATATCTAAGATTAAATAAGAGGCTTTTAAAAAAGCCTCTTCACAATAAAAACTAAACTAATTAGTTATAAGATACAGTGAAAGTTACTGGTACGTTTAAAGTATCAGTTTGAACACCGATTTGAGTCAGAACTAATTTAGCAGCAACTGGAATCGCAGCTGTACCGTTAGCAGCAATATCGTTAGCCAGTTTCAGTTCGTTATCTGTGTTTGGCAAAATTGGAGTTGCACCAGAAGTTAATTGTACTGCTAATGCATTTGCTGCTGCGTTTGCGAAGAATTCGCTATAACGAGTAGAAGCATCACCGTCTGCACGAACGAAGATGGCAGCATCTTTCGCTGCTGCTTTAGAGCAGTTAGAAAGAACTAAATCAAAGTTTTTAGTAACACCTAACTGATCTTTAGGGTTTTTACCCGTAGTTTGGTCCGCAGTGAAAACACCCCAATCAACAACAGAACCAGCTGCAGATGATTTAACATCACAAGATGCTGCACGTAATTGTGCTTTAAAAGTTACTGTTGTACCTTGTTTGCTTGGCTCATCAGCTGCAAATGCAGAACCAGCGATCATTGAACTTGCTAATACTGCGATTGTTGCTAATTTTTTATTGAATAACATATTAAATACCTCTGTATTCATGTCATGTAGTAGTGAAAGACACAATTTTTTTATTAAGTACCAAGTTCCAAAATATCCTTATATCGTTGTCCCTAAATTCATGCATTGAAGCTTGGTGGATTTTTTGTTGGCTTTCTCAAACCAACATTAGAGAGCATTAAAGATCCTTTTAATCCTCTTTTTTAAAGTCGCCCGTTTTCCATTACTGACTTTAAAAAAGAAACTATTTCTATACCTACACATTAGAGACCAACACCAATATAGAAATAGTTAAATGGACAAAGATTAAAGCATTGGAAAGCATCACGAACTATTTAATAACTTAATTTAATTCTTTAATTCAAACTGACTTTAAATAATAAACTGAGCGTTGCATTAAATTTTTATATCGCTTGTTACTTTCTGTTACTTTCTGCGGTTAATTCCACTCAGGCAATATATATTGTCAAAAATACGCACATACAGCCAATCAATCAGTCGATAATAAATGAAAATCGAAATTCAATAGATTTTAATTTCACATTACGAATCTAATCATATCTTTACATTTGTTTTTTTGAATTATTTATATAAATTCACATCCGACCACTTACATAATTTCTTTAAAAATGACAGTTATCGATTAAATTCAAAAAATATATAATTATGTATTTTACTCTACTGATGACATTAAAAACATAATTAAAGTCATTATCCAGAATTTAATTCTATAAACGGGAAATTGAAAATATTATAATCTACATTGGATTAGTCTAATTAAGATAAGTCTTAATTAAAATTTGAGTTAAAGCCTGTTAGAATAAAGGATTATATGTGTTCATATTGTTAACTTACCTATCTCAAAATAATGGAACTTAAATTAAATTTTCCATTATTTGAGTATTTATACTGATACCCATACTTACATTAAAGTTTATTTTAGATTTTTAGTGACGACAAAAAATAACTTAGCTTTTACATAACCACCTTAAATCTAGTTTCATCCTATGCATTCCCCTCTATCAGTAAAAAATTATGATAAACTAATAAACATTGGACATATTCTTGAGATTAGATGGAGTCAAGTTAATGAAAAAAATGAGTGCAGATATGTTACTTGCAACAGCCAAACGTATTTGTGAGTCCAAAGGCGTTCGTTTGACCCCACAAAGAGAAACGGTATTACGTTTAATTGCTCAGCAGTCTCGAGCTATCAGTGCGTATGACCTACTGGATTTATTACGTGAAATAGAACCGCAAGCAAAGCCACCTACCGTTTATCGTGGTCTTGAATTTCTGATGGAACAAGGCTTTATCCACAAAATTGAATCAACCAACAGCTACATCGTCTGTCATCACGTTGATAATCCAAGCCATACTTCTGTAATGCTAATTTGCGATAACTGTGGGAATGTAACGGAAAGTGACGGCGTGGCAATTGAAGAAGCGATTATGGATTTAGCGGAAAAGCATCATTTTCATCTAAGGCATACCGTTGTTGAAAATCATGGCCTATGCAAAAATTGCTATGAAACTGCAATTTGCCAAGATCACGCACATTGTGGTCACGACCATCAGATACCGATAAATTTAAAAAAGAAGTAATAAAGAAGAGATAAGTGAGAAAAAATAGGAGTAATGTCTTTCTATATAAAGGAAGCTATATAGAAGAAGAGAAATTTAAAAACTATTGAGTCTGCTTCCAGACTCAATCATTCAACATCAATACCAATCACCGTTGCGAATAACCCCAACAGCCAAACCTTCAATGGTAAAATTCTGCTGACGTAAATCAACAACAATAGGTGCAAACTCAGGATTTTCTGCAATCAGCTCAACGCGATTACCCTGCTGCTTAAAGCGTTTTACGGTAACTTCATCTTCAATACGAGCAACAACAACCTGTCCATTATGGACATTCTGAGTTTTGTGTACTGCTAATAAATCACCGTCCATAATTCCAATATCTTTCATTGACATGCCATTCACGCGCAGTAAAAAATCCGCATGTGGTTTAAATAATTCTGGGTCAACGTGATAATGGCTTTCGATATGTTCTTCAGCGAGTAATGGTTCACCGGCAGCAACTCGGCCAATGAGAGGTAACCCAATATCATCATTAGATTCTTCTAAAAGCAGACGAATTCCTCTGGAAGCACCAGAGACAATTTCGATAACCCCTTTACGCGCTAAGGCCTTTAAATGTTCTTCTGCCGCATTAGGCGAACGAAAACCAAGGCTTGCTGCTATTTCAGCGCGAGTCGGTGGCATACCTGTCTGCGAAATGTGGTCACGCACCAGATTGTAAACCTGCTGTTGTCGAGCCGTCAGTGCTTTCATTCCATTCCCCTGTTTGTTTATACAGTCAGACTGTGAGTATATACAGGTAAATAGGGATTGGGAACCGTTAAATCACTCAATATCCGCATTTTTTACTGATATTTCTGTGTTTTCATCATTAAACGGCAAAATAACGTGACCATAAAATGGTTGCCCAAATAAACAGTGCTAAACCGATAGTCACAAAAACCGCTGCTGAACCAATATCTTTTGCCCGCCCAGAGAGTTCATGATATTCAGTCCCCACCCGGTCAACTACCGCTTCAATAGCGCTATTAATTAGCTCGACAATAGCAACAAGCACCACCGAGCCAATCAATAAAATCCGCTCTATTTGGCTAACATCCAAATAAAAAGCTATAATTATCGCTATGATAGCAGCAACTGCTTCCTGTCTAAACGCGGCTTCATTGACCCATGCAGCTTTTAAACCCTTAAGAGAGTATCCAGCTGCTTTAATAACGCGTGTAAATCCCTTGGTTTCACTTGCCATATTTTTTCCTTAAATTTCTAAACAATAATCAACTTTTGCGGTCAAAGTGAATTATCGATAACAGATCTGAACGCTGCTTTCTGGTATGATCACGCAGCATTTTTAACAAGAGGCTATAATCATTTATGTCACTATGGCGTAAAATATATTACAACATGTTGAATTTACCACTAAAATTATTGGTAAAAAGTAAACTAATTCCGTCAGACCCAATCGCAGAGCTGCAGCTTGATACTAACAAGCCAACTCTCTACGTATTGCCATACCATTCAAAGTCTGACTTGCTAACATTACGACACCAATGTTTAGCCATCGGTCTTCCTGATCCGCTGGTCGATAACGACATTAATGGAACAAAACTTCCAGCTTACGTCTTTATTGATGATGGTCCGAGAGTTTTTCGCTACTATTCACCAGATCCACGTAAAGAGTCAGTGAAAGTATTCCATGCGTATCTAGATTTACATAAGAATAACCCAAATCTTGATATCCAGATGCTACCGGCCTCCGTCATGTTCGGTCGTTCACCGGGTCGTGAAGGTCATAAGCCCGCACCACTGAAACTCCTAAATGGTGTTCAAAAATTCTTTGCTATCCTATGGTTAGGTCGTGATAGCTTCGTCCGTTTTTCACCCAGTATCTCATTGGGGAAAATGGCGCAAGAGCATGGTACAGATACGATTATTGCGAATAAACTCGCTCGAGTTGCTCGTATCCACTATTCTCGCCAGCGTCTGGCTGCTGTTGGTCCTAAACTACCTGTTCGCTATGAGCTCTTCAATAAGCTTCTCGCTTCAAAAGCGATTGAAAAAGCCGTTGAAGATGAAGCCCGCAGCAAAAAAATTCCATTACAAAAAGCCCAGCAAAATGCCGTGGCGATGATGGAAGAAATTGCTGCCAACTTTTCTTACGAAGCTGTTCGTCTGAGTGACCGCGTACTTAGCTGGACTTGGAATCGCCTGTATCAAGGCATCAATGTTCAGCATGCAGAGCGCGTTCGCCAATTGGCTCAAGATGGTCATGAAATTGTGTATGTGCCATCTCACCGTAGTCATATGGACTATCTGTTGCTCTCGTATGTTCTGTATCACCAAGGGCTAGTTCCTCCACATATCGCAGCGGGGATCAACCTCAATTTCTGGCCAGCAGGTCCGATATTCCGCCGCCTTGGTGCATTCTTTATTCGCCGAACTTTCAAAGGTAATAAGCTTTACTCGACTATTTTTCGTGAGTATCTCAGTGAGCTATTTGCTCGCGGCTATTCCATTGAATACTTTGTCGAAGGTGGGCGCTCCCGCACAGGTCGCTTACTGCAACCGAAAACCGGTACTTTATCGATGACCTTGCAAGCCATGCTACGCGGGGATTCTCGCCCAATTACCATCGTGCCTGTCTATATTGGCTATGAACATGTTATGGAAGTGGGTACTTACGCCAAAGAATTACGCGGTGCGGAAAAAGAGAAAGAAGGCTTTATCTCGATGATCCGTGGTTTGCGTAAACTTCGTAATTTAGGTCAAGGTTATGTGAATTTTGGGCAACCTATTTCATTACCGCAATACTTAAATAATCGCGTACCTAATTGGCGTGAATCTATCGATCCTATTGAGCCTCAGCGTCCAAGTTGGTTAAACCCAACCGTGAGTAGCTTAGCAGATAACATTATGGTCAATATCAATAATGCTGCCGCAGCTAACGCAATCAACTTATGTGCGACAGCATTATTGGCATCACGTCAGCGCTCACTTACTCGTGAACAGCTGATTGAACAAGTGGATTGCTACCTGCAATTACTGCGCAATGTGCCTTATACCGCAGATGCAACGACGCCAAATAAAACGGCGGAAGAGCTTCTCGAACATGCACTGCAAATGGATAAATTCGAAGTCGAAAAAGACAGCATGGGGGATATTATTATTCTGCCTCGCGAAAATGCCGTCTTGATGACTTACTATCGCAATAATATCCACCACTTACTGGTTCTTCCATCACTGATTTCCAGTATTGTTCTGCATCATGAGCAAATTAGTCGCCAAGAAATCCACCAGCAGGTTGGGCTGATTTACCCATTCCTGAAAGCTGAGCTATTTATGCGTTATGACAATGATGCTCTGGTCAGCACCGTGGACACCTTAATTGACGAGTTAAATAGCCAAAAACTGATCAGCTTGAAAGATGGCGATCGTGTGGCATTAAACCCACACCGTATCCGCCCACTGCAATTATTGGCTGCTGGCGTACGCGAAACCTTACAGCGCTATGCAATTACGCTGTCATTACTCAATGCTAGCCCAGAAGTCAGCCGTAATACTTTAGAAAAAGAGAGTCGCATGCTTGCCCAGCGTCTATCTGTTCTGCATGGTATTAATGCCCCTGAGTTCTTTGATAAAGCGGTCTTCTCAACACTGGTCGATACCTTGAAAGAAGAAGGTTATATCGATAATGATGAGACGGATATTTTTGCGACAAATGCGAAAAAACTGTATGCCGTGCTTGCTCGCTTAATGTCACCAGAGATTCGCTTAACTATTGAAAGTGTGAGCCAAACCGAGGAACTTTCAGCACCAAAGGTAAGTTCAAAAGACACACTCAAAGATACCTCTAGCGAGTCAGACGATAAGCAGGATTAACTGATTGAGTTGATTCTCTAACCGTAACAAAAAGGGGTAATGCCTAAGCATTACCCCTTTTTTATCGCATCTATTTTAGTGATTATAAATAGCTAATAACCATGCCAATAAACAGAATAAAACCCACATAGTTATTGTTCATAAATGCTTTGAAACAGGGTGCACGTTCGCGATTAACCATCAATTGCTGTTGATACACAAACAAGGCTGACGTTAGTACCAGTGCGGCATAATAAACCATACCTAAATTTGCAAGAAACCCAATCACCACCAGTAATCCAACCATCACAACTTGCAGTAAACCAATGATCAGCTTGTCGTAATTTCCAAATAAAATCGCGGTCGATTTGATGCCAATTTTTAAGTCATCATTACGATCAACCATCGCATATTGGGTATCATAAATCACTGACCAAATAATATTAACCAAAAACAGTAACCAGCAAACAAGAGGTAAGGACTCACTTACTGCCGAAAACCCCATTGGAATCGACCACCCAAAAGCAGCACCCAACACAACTTGCGGTAAGTTACTGACTCGTTTAACAAAGGGGTAAATCCACGCTAATGCTAAACCCGCTACGGATAGCCAAATAGTCATCGAATTGAGTGTCAGGACTAATAAGAAGGAGAAGCCCACTAAACAAGCAAATAGGATTTTTGCTTCTTTTTCTGTGACGTCACCACTAGGCAAAGGCCGATGCTTGGTTCTTTCCACATACCCGTCAAAATTACGGTCCGCAAAGTCATTGATTACGCATCCCGCAGCGCGCATCAGGAATACGCCGGCTGTAAAGACGATCAAAAGGTGCAAACTAGGTGTGCCTTGAGCGGCAATCCACAGCGCCCAATACGTCGGCCACAGTAATAATAATGAACCAATGGGTCTATCAATACGCATTAAACGGCTGTATGCATGCCATTTACTTAGCGCCATACTTCCCTCCACGTTTTCGTGCTCCTTTACGCTTCTATTTTACCCATAAATGTCATTTGATTATGTTAGATAGTTATCTATATGCAGGTGATTCAGGTAAAAATATTTCAGTTAATAATAAGGGCTTTTGAGATAATCTCAGCAGAGAACGTCGCACCCAACGATCCGCACTGGTGCCAATATCAATATAATCTCGGGTAAGACTATCATGACTAAAAAGGTAACGCCCTAATGGCACACGACCAATGTCCACCAGCTTTTTATCATCGTTGGTGAGGGTCTCTTCAGGGATCAATGTTCTGCCTATCAACCACGGAATATTATCCCCATACATAATGACTTCTCGCAACCAGTAACGTTGACTTTCGGGTAAACGCTCGGCTTCATCAGCGCTCAGCATCTCTGGAGTGATATAGCGCTCTAAATAGGGAATTACCGTGACTTTTTGGCAATGCTGCTCGAACCGTTTAGTCATTGAACCACGCTCTTGCAGCCAATCTAGTACACTGTTAGGAACTGACTCATCATCCTCGTTTAGCCAATCAATGGGATGATGGGTAAAAATTGTTTCATGCATTCAATCTGATTCCACCATAGAACTTATGGTTACCTACTGCTTGCAATTCAATTGAGTTGAAAAGGTTTCCAGTCGCGTTCATCTTAATTCTTGGGCGATAGAATATCACGTTGTCATAGAGCAAGGTTAAAGATAGATAACAATTTATATAAAAATTCGTGAATTCAACACAATTTGTAAAAAATTTGTAAAAATTATTTTATTTATAATGAGTTAGCGAATTTTCTCTTTTTTATTAGGATCCTAACAGCCTGCTTAACACAGGCTGTTAATGGATTAAAAAACCAACATTAACGCCAGTTTTTATAGCAATTGATCAGCCCATTCGTCGAGCTATCATGACTATTTACTGAATCTCTATTTTCCAATTCAGGTAAAATTCGGCTCGCTAATTGCTTACCTAATTCCACACCCCACTGGTCAAAAGTGAAAATATTTAAGATTGCCCCTTGGGTAAAGATTTTATGCTCATACATCGCAATCAATGCCCCTAAAGAGTATGGTGAAATCTCTTTCAGTAAGATGGAGTTGGTTGGGCGATTACCTTCAAAAACTTTATAAGGTGCAACATATTCCATCTCTTCAGCACTTTTACCTTGAGCGGCAAATTCAGCATCCACAACTTCACGGGTTTTACCAAAAGCTAATGCTTCCGTCTGAGCAAAGAAATTAGACAGTAGTTTGTCGTGATGATCTCCCAATGGGTTATGGGTCACGGCTGGCGCAATAAAATCACATGGGATCATTTTAGTACCTTGGTGGATCAACTGGTAAAATGCATGTTGTCCATTGGTTCCCGGTTCGCCCCAGATAATTGGTCCGGTTTGATAAGTCACCGCCTTGCCATTACGGTCGATGTACTTGCCGTTAGATTCCATATTACCTTGTTGGAAATAGGCAGCAAAACGGTGCATATATTGATCGTATGGCAGAATCGCTTCAGTTTCTGAACCGAAAAAATTGTTATACCAAATGCCAATCAGTGCTAATAATACTGGGATATTTGTTTCCAGTGGCGTTTGGCTGAAATGTTTATCCATCGCATGTGCACCGCTCAGTAACTGAACGAAATTATCATAACCAATAGATAAAATAATCGATAAACCAATTGCAGACCACAGAGAATAACGACCGCCTACCCAGTCCCAGAACTCGAACATATTGTTGGTATCGATACCAAATTTCGCCACTTGCTCACTGTTAGTGGATAACGCAACAAAGTGCTTGGCGATGTGTTTCTCATCTTTGGCAAACGTCATTAACCAATCACGAGCAGAATGCGCATTGGTCATGGTTTCTTGTGTAGTAAATGTTTTTGAAGCGATCAAAAATAGCGTTGTTTCTGGATTCAGCGTTTTCAACGTTTCTGCGATTTGTGTGCCATCAACGTTAGAAACAAAATGCATATTTAAATGGTTTTTATAAGGGCGTAATGCCTCAGTCACCATGAAAGGGCCTAAATCTGAACCACCAATCCCAATATTCACCACATCTGTAATGGCTTTACCGGTATAGCCTTTCCATTCACCACTAATGATGCGGGTACTGAATTGCTTCATTTTTTCCAGTACTGCGTTCACTTCCGGCATCACATCTTTGCCATCGACAAATATCGGTGTGTTATCACGGTTACGCAGTGCGGTATGCAATACGGCACGATCTTCAGTACGGTTAATTTTTTCACCACTGAACAGACTTTTGATTGCATCTTCAAGTTCTGTCTCTTTGGCTAATGCCAAAAGTTTGTCCAATGTTTCTTGTGTAATGCGGTTTTTGGAGAAATCCACTAAGATTTGGTCATCAAATGTGGCTGAAAATTTCGTAAAGCGCTGTGTATCTTGTGCAAACAAATCTCGCATATGCACATCTTTCATTTGTGCAAAATGCTGTTCTAGCGCCCGCCATGCTGCCGTTTGGCTTGGATTGATACTTTTCATGGATAACACTCCCAAAACGATTTCAAATTAAAATAGATTGTAACTCGTCGAGAAAACGAAGCTTATCGGTTTTCTGCGTTCTCATTATCTACTGCTGTTAGGCCTATTCTCCCAAACCTCGCCGCAACTGTCCTCAAAATTATTCATTCTGCAATAATTTAGTCAGATGAATAAGATCGACATTGAAAAAACCGATAATCTATTACTCATCATTAGAATTACTGATTTACCTCGATTCATCATTGACGATAAGTGCCAAACTGGATAAATCTATAAGTCCAACATATTTCAAGCTGTTGATGAGCGACTTATTCCGCAAGTTCCACATGAATTATATTGGGATCATAAATTATTTAAGGCAGGCGGTTTAATTAAAGGGATTGGGATCATGAATACAGTAGCTGACAGTCATCAGTTTGTTATCGCGAAATTTGGTGGAACTAGTGTCGCCAACTTTGAGGCTATGAACAAAAGTGCGGATATCGTACTGGCAAATAACCATGTTCGCGTTGTCGTACTCTCAGCCAGTGCGGGAGTGACTAACTTATTGATCGAGCTTGCGGAAGGTTGCGATACCGACAAACGCAACGAGCTACTGCAAAAAGTTAAACAGATCCAATATGACATTATAGATCATCTGCAAACCGCAAATGTGATCCGCGAAGAGATCGATAGATTACTGGAAAATATTGCCCACTTAGCTGATTCCGCATCCTTAGCCACATCCGATGCATTAACGGATGAGATGGTCAGCCACGGCGAAATTATGTCGACGCTACTATTTGTCGAAGTTCTGCGCCAGCGTAATAGCCATTCGCAATGGTTTGATGTGCGTAAAGTCATGAGAACAAATGAACAGTTTGGTCGCGCGGAACCTGATCTCGAACAGCTTAAAGCGCTAGCCCAGCAACACTTACTGCCTCGTTTGCCTGATTCCGTTGTCATCACGCAAGGATTTATTGGTCGCGATGCCAAAGGACGCACCACAACATTAGGTCGTGGGGGCAGTGACTACACCGCTGCACTATTGGCTGAAGTTTTAAATCTATCCCGAGTGGATATCTGGACTGATGTTCCAGGGATTTACTCCACCGACCCTCGTGTCGTGCCAAATGCACAGCGTATTGATGAAATCGCCTTTGATGAGGCCGCTGAAATGGCAACCTTTGGCGCGAAAATTCTGCATCCAGCCACCTTGTTGCCAGCCGTACGTGCGGGCATTCCAGTTTTTGTGGGATCGAGCAAAGCACCTGAAGCCGGTGGAACTATCGTCTGTGACCAAACCGTCAACCCACCACAATTTAGAGCGTTGGCACTGCGCCGCAAACAAACATTACTGACATTGCATAGTCTGAAAATGCTCCATGCCCGTGGTTTCTTAGCCGAGATTTTCACTATCTTATTGCGCCACAATATTTCAGTAGATTTGATTACGACATCAGAAGTCAGTGTGGCGCTAACCTTAGATACTACAGGGTCGACGGGCACCAATGGCAGCTTACTGACCAATGCATTAATGACGGAATTGTCTGCTCTGTGCCGTGTGGAGGTTGAAGAAAATCTCGCTCTAGTCGCGATTATTGGTAACCAGCTATCTCAAGTTAATGGGTTAGGCAAACAAATCTTTGGCGTCTTAGAGTCATTTAATATTCGCATGATCAGTTATGGAGCCAGCAGCCACAATATCTGTTTATTAGTCCCCGGTGACGATGCAGAAGAGATTGTGCGTACTTTACACAGTAATTTATTTGAATAAGACGATGATTTAGGATGGATACGGGCAATGGCGTCATTGCCCGTTAAACATGTAACCGCAAGGGATGCTATTCCTGAAGATAAACTACCTATCGGCTTAAAAACGACGTAATTAGCCCATGAAACACTGACTCGCTGACACTCTGCTCTTCTCCGCTACGAATACTTGCAAAGCGCTTTACCGCAAGCTCTTCCGAATTAGCTTCTAGCTCTTCAAACTGACGTTGATAACCCGCTTGGAGAAGCGCTGAGACCCTCTCGGTATTTCTAACATCTAAAGCCACAACTTCATCGGATTTAGTAAAAAAACAATAAGTGCTCATGTAACACCTCATTTTTCATACTCAGTAACGACTACTTTAATGACATTAATCTAATGGAGACAATTACAATAAATGTTCAACGACTTTCTAGTTTATAAAACTATACTTCATTATGAAAATAAATTTAACGTATATCCTTAAGCCATAATTTATGGATAGTCTTATTTCATCAAAGGTTATTACGGATTTATTCTAAAAAACGCCTCAGAAAATATCAAAGAAAGATATTTACAAATGGCATCAAAATGATATTTATAGGCGGTTAATAAGAAATCAAATAATGAATTTATGGATTGGAAGCCAGCAATTTTAATATTACTGCTGGCTTAGGATGATTATGTTATTGATTAATGAACCAATTGAGTAGATACGGAATTTTTCACACTTTCTGTGTACTGCAACATACTTCCTTTAGTGGCGCTCTCTTCTTGCAATAATTTGAGATTATTTTTGGCCGTGATATTTCCCAACGCATCCGCTCGCTCAAACCACATAATCGCCCGGAAAATATTTTTAGTGCCACCTTCCCCTCTGGCATACATCACCCCAAGGTTATTCTGTGCATCACTATTTTCTTTAAATGCGGCGGTTTCAAGAAGTTCACGCGCTTTTTGACTATCTTGAGCAACCCCATTTCCTGTGAGGTAAAAAATCGCTAACTGATTTTTTGCCTCCATGTTGTCCTTTTCAGTCATTTGTAGCCATTTAACAATCTGCTGAATATCCACATTTTTTAACTGACCAGAAAGGTATAAATCTGCCATTTTTAATTGAGCGGCAGTAATGTCTGATTCTGCCAACTCCATATACCATTGGATAGCTTTAGCCATGTCTTGCTTGACACCGCCTAAGCCTTTTTCATAAAACTCAGCAACTCTCATTGCCGCTTCTGCCGATTCATTATCTGCTGCCAACTGATACCATGCGAAAGCTTCAGCCAAATCTTGCCCGACGCCATCACCTTTTTCATAGGCTTGCCCTAATGCATATTGAGCCCCTAGCTCTCCTTGATTCGCCGCTCGCTTATACCAGTAGACCGCTTGATAGCTATTTTTTTCTATTAATGGATGACCTTTTTGGTAAAAGTCTCCCATGTTTTTTTGAGCTATTGACGACCCCATATTCGCTGCTTCGCGATACAAATAAATGGCAGACTCATCGTCTTTTTCCATACCCTCGCCATTTTCATACATCACAGCAAGGTTATTGACCGCGGAAGCGACTCCATTTTGAGCGCTACGCTCATACCACGTATAGGCTTTAGCATAGTCAACATCGCCCCCTAAGCCATCGTGATAAAATAAACCGATAGCAAACTGAGCATATTCTTGATCTTGTTCTGCGGCTTCAAAATACCACGCCCGCGCCTGCTTATAATCTTTTGGTACACCAAGACCGCGTTCGTACAGGTATCCCATGGCATATTGGCAGTATGCATCCCCTTTTTCTGCGCACTTACGATACCAATTTGAAGCTTGTTCATAGTCATTTTTACGCTGAGCTAACATACCAATATAATAATCACCATCTGTACTATTTAAATCAGAGGCTTTCTTGAACCAGTAATACGCTTTTTTCTCATCGGCCTCTAGAAACTCTGCACCATCTAAATAAGCCACACCCACATCGATCATCGCGTCGACTTTTCCATTATTCGCTTCTTTAATTCTATTTTGAAAATCAACAGGAAGATGGCTTTGATCTATTTGCTCTGTCACTTTGGGTAATGGTTCAACCACTACAGCATCCGTTTGTGGCGCTAAAACAACAGGTAAGATCGTTGATGAGGAAGGTATTGATGACGATGCCGCTGAGAGTTTCTCATTCGTCATATTTATCTCTACAGATTCTGCATTAACATAGGGAATATAAATAGCGCAGATACCGAATAATAGAGAAGGCAATTTCATGACATTTACTCACAGCTTGGCATTGACCAGAGCTATATAAGATATCATTACCATACAAAAATCATAAGGACTATAAGCAGAAAATAATCAATTGAAGGGTTATTTTAAGAAAATAATTTGGGTGATCATCATCATTGGTCATAAAATGAACTGATCACCCAAAGATTAATAATTGAATTATCTGAACGAGATATTTAATTAACTCTATATCCGCCATGCTTGCTGGCAAATAAATTAAATTTACCCCATTCAATTAATAATAATTCTAATTTTTGATGGCTCATTTTACACAGGGTCGATATTTGAGAAACCACAAAATGGTTTTCACTCACCAACTCCGCAGAAAATACTTCAGCAATTAATGCACACTCTTTTGCTGTCACTAACCAACCATCATTTGTAGCAAATTTATGGACAGGAACCATTCCGTCTTTAGGACTTTCTTGGGACAATAACTTGTCTTCATCCTGCTGAGCTTGATGAAAAGCAGCAATTTCTTCTTCCGAAGGCACCGGCTCGACGCTTTCCTGATTTTCTAAGAAAAGATAAACTTCTTCTGCTCGAGCAGGGGTAAGTTCGCTTTTCAACCAAATCCGATTAAAACAATGTTCCGTCAATGAATCATCAGTATCCAATTTATCCATGATTTGTAAAATACTCATCATGGCGCTCACTGCGTTTTCACTCATCATAAAGGTATCTGGCGCAGCGTTATTTTGGATCTGGTAAGGATAAACTACCGATGATGGCAGTTTTCCTTCAATTATAAATTCATAGCTCATCATTTGCTCCCAATAAATATACTACCTATAAGATGGAGGCGAATGATTTAAAAATCAATCCTCTGGATCATATCCTAAGTTAGGCGCTAACCAACGTTCTAATTCCGTGACACTCATTCCCTTACGCTTCGCATAATCTTCGATTTGATCTTTTTGTACCTGAGCAACTGCAAAATATTTACTATCAGGATGGCTAAAATACCAGCCTGATACCGATGCCCCCGGCCACATTGCGTAAGAACTGGTGAGCTGCATACCAATGTTCTCTTCAACGTTCAGTAGTTGCCAGATTTTTTCCTTTTCAGTATGTTCTGGGCAAGCCGCATAACCTGGGGCAGGACGGATCCCTTGATAATTTTCACGGATCAACTCTTCATTACTTAAGCTTTCTTCTGCCGCATAACCC
This sequence comes from Providencia sp. PROV210, assembly GCF_028479445.1. Lineage (NCBI taxonomy): Bacteria > Pseudomonadati > Pseudomonadota > Gammaproteobacteria > Enterobacterales > Morganellaceae > Providencia > Providencia sp. PROV210. The sequence continues at coordinate 16,570 of NZ_JAMPNQ010000018.1, read as the reverse complement.
CAATAGTGGATGCGCACTTGCTGATGAAGATATTCCGCAAAGGCCTCAGCTAAACGATCCGCCAGCGCTTTGAGCATGATTTTGTTGTAATCATCATGAGCATTTTCATATTGTTCAGCCAACGCATCTTCTTCTAACCCTCCCGTAACCGCGAATGCGCCAATATAGTCCGCTTTTCCGCTCTCTTTTGGTGCAACAAAATCCGATAAACAATAGTTTGGAAAATCAGTTTTTAAGGTTTGTTGGCGTAAATTCAAGGAAACTGCTTTCACTGAATCACGGGCAGATGATGCATAGATCTCTATATCGTCTTGCACTCGGTTCGCAGGGAAAATACCAAAAATACCTCTCGGCGTAAGCAATTTCTGGCGATCGAGTTCATCCAGCATGGCGTTCGCATCAGCCAAGACTCTGCGCGCCTCTTCACCAACTACCTCATCTTGTAAAATACGTGGGTACTTACCTGCCAGCGACCACGTCATAAAGAATGGTGTCCAATCGATATACTCACGCAACGTCTTAATAGAAGCCGTGACTTCCTGCACACCTAAAAACTTCGGCGTAGGTGGTTGATAGTTTTCCCAATCGATTTTTACACCATTTGCTCGAGCGACTTCTAACTCAACGGGTGGCGTTCTTGGTTTTTTACGTGCATATTGCTGGCGCACGGTTTCATATTCACGGCGGGTACGCGCCACAAATTCCTCTTTTTGGGTATCCGACAGTAAAGCGGCAACAACACCGACGGTGCGCGAGGCGTTTTGTACGTATGTCGTCGGGCCAGAATAGTTTTGCTCAATTTTTACCGCGGTATGCGCTTTTGAGGTTGTCGCGCCACCAATTAATAGTGGCAGCGTAAATCCTTGCCTTTCCATCTCTTTCGCCACATGCACCATTTCATCAAGAGATGGAGTAATTAATCCTGATAATCCAATGATATCCACATTTCTTTCACGGGCTGTTTTTAAGATTGTTTCGCAAGGCACCATCACGCCTAAATCAATGATTTCATAGTTATTACACTGCAAGACCACACCGACAATATTTTTGCCGATATCGTGAACATCGCCTTTAACCGTGGCAAGCAACACTTTTCCAGCACTACTTCCCGACTGTTTTAGCTCTTGAATATAAGGCTCTAGGTAAGCAACCGCCTGTTTCATGACTCGCGCAGATTTCACTACTTGCGGTAAAAACATTTTCCCGTCACTAAACAGATCGCCCACCACATTCATTCCATTCATTAACGGGCCTTCAATGACTTCAATTGGACTCGCGGCACGTTGACGGGTTTCTTCAGTATCCTGAATAATAAATTCGGTGATCCCTTTAACCAAAGAATATTCTAAGCGTTTCTCTACTTCCCAACTGCGCCATTCCGCTTGTTGGACTTGCTGCTCTTGCCCGCCCGTTCCACGGTATTTTTCCGCAAGATCTAACAGGCGTTCGGTGCCATCCTCTCGACGATTAAGGATCACATCCTCTACCGCATCTTTTAACTCTGCGGGAAGATCATCATAAATCGCCAACTGTCCCGCATTCACTATCCCCATGTCCATCCCATTACGGATCGCATAGTATAAAAATACCGCATGGATCGCTTCGCGCACGGGATCGTTTCCGCGAAATGAGAAAGATACGTTAGAGACACCACCAGAAATCAGCGCATGAGGAAGCTGCTGTTTGATGTCTTTACACACCTCAATAAAATCAACAGCATAATTATTATGTTCTTCAATTCCGGTTGCGACAGCAAAAATATTTGGATCGAAAATAATATCTTCTGGCGGAAAACCGACCGTTTCAGTGAGGATTTGGTAAGCCCGACGGCAAATTTCGATTTTACGTTCTCGGGTATCTGCCTGACCAACCTCATCAAATGCCATGACTACCATTGCGGCACCGTATTTACGGACTAATTTGGCATGCTCAATAAAGGTATCCACACCCTCTTTCATAGAGATTGAGTTTACGATCCCCTTACCTTGAATACATTTCAGTCCATCTTCAATCACGCTCCATTTCGAGGAGTCGATCATAATCGGCACACGGGCAATATCGGGTTCACCGGCGATCAAATTAAGGAAACGCACCATGGCGGCATGGGAATCTAACATCCCCTCATCCATGTTGATGTCGATAATTTGCGCCCCACTTTCCACTTGCTGGCGCGCAATATCTAACGCTTCTTGGTAGTTTTCTTCTTTAATTAAGCGCTTAAATTTAGCTGAGCCAGTGACGTTTGTGCGTTCGCCTACGTTAACAAACAAAGACTGAGCACCAATATTCAGTGGTTCTAAACCGGAAAGACGACATTCCACGGGTAATTCAGGCAATGGACGAGGTTTGATACCCTCAACGGCTTCCGCCATTTTTTGAATATGAAGAGGCGTTGTCCCACAGCAGCCGCCAACAATATTTAAGAAACCCGCTTCCGCCCATTCACGAATTTGCTGTGCCATGTTTTGTGCATCAAGATCATATTCCCCGAAGGCATTTGGTAGCCCTGCGTTAGGATGAGCACTCACATAGCAATCCGATATTCTCGATAGCTCGGCAATATATTGGCGTAATTCATCGGGACCTAAAGCACAGTTCAAGCCAAAAGATAGCGGCTGAGAGTGACGCAATGAATTATAAAATGCTTCCGTGGTTTGCCCCGATAATGTCCTGCCGGAGGCATCAGTGATCGTCCCTGAGATCATCACAGGCAAATGAGTCCCTAACGCTTCAAATTCCGTTTCTACCGCAAAGATCGCCGCTTTGGCATTCAGTGTGTCAAAAATGGTTTCGATCATGATCAAGTCGGCACCGCCCTTGATCAATGCGCGAGTAGATTCGCGATAAGCTTCCACCAGCCGATCAAATGTCACATTTCGAAATGCGGGATCATTAACATCTGGAGAGATCGATGCAGTACGGTTTGTTGGACCTAAAACACCCGCAACATAACGTGGCTTTTCAGGGGTTTTACGGCTCCATTCATCCGCACATTCTCGGGCAATTCGTGCTGCCACTTCGTTGATTTCAGCAGAAAGGGATTCCATTTTGTAATCCGCCATCGCTATCGTCGTGGAGTTGAATGTGTTGGTTTCGATAATGTCAGCACCCGCCGCAAAATATTGATGATGAATATCGCGAATAATATCAGGCTGGGTAAGGACGAGTAGGTCGTTGTTGCCTTTTACATCACTGGGCCAATCGGCAAAACGTTCCCCACGAAATTGTTCTTCTGTGAGTTTATGGCGTTGGATCATGGTGCCCATTGCGCCGTCTAGGACTAAAATTCGGTTTTTTAATTGTTGTTCTAATTGATTTTTCTTGCTGGACACTGCACTGTCCTCCTGAAAGTTAAAATCCTTCGACTCAATAAGCTCTAGAGTGTCAACGACCTGATGATTAATTGAATTAGAAATAAGTTAAATTTGTATAAATCACATCCTACCATAACTTATTGCCATAAAATGTTTGCTTATGATGAGACTTTTTCAGGTTGTTGCAGATCTAACTTTTCACTGATCCGATGAGTATTTTGCAGTGAAATCATTCATAATAGAAACGAATATTCATTCCTGTCAGGAGACACTAATGGCGGCTTCACCAATTACTAAAAAAATAAAGAAGGCAAAAGGTCCCGCTAGCGGTGCCACGGCAGCCGGGCAAGTCCAATCTTTAAGTCGCGGGCTGACACTTTTGGAATATATTTCTGAATCTACTGGGGGGATCGCCTTAACTGACCTCGCATTACAAGCCGGGCTTCCTAACTCCACAACCCACCGTTTGTTAATGACGCTTGAACAGCATGGTTTTGTGCGCCAAACAGGGGATCTCGGTTTGTGGGTCATCGCTTCCCATGCATTTATCATCGGCAGTAGCTTCCTTGAGAGTCGTAATTTATTAGCCTTAGTGCACCCGATATTACGCCGATTAATGGATGAATCAGGGGAAACGGTTAATTTAGCGATTTTAGACTACACCGAATACGATGCGGTTATTGTTGATCAAGTACAGTGTAATGCATTAATGCGAATGTCTGCGCCGATTGGTGGGAAATTACCATTGCATGCTTCTGGAGCCGGAAAAGCCTTTATTGCCAATCTTCCTGAAGATCAATTAATTCCATTACTTAGTAAAAAAGGTCTCCATAGCTATACGCCACACACACTGACTAATCCATCTGCGCTCAAAGAGAATCTACAACAAGCTAAAAAACAGGGATTTTCTTATGATGATGAAGAGCATGCACTAGGATTGAGATGCATCGGTGCGTGTATTTATGATGAGCATAAAGAAGCATTTGCTGCGATTTCGATTTCAGGACCGCTATCGCGGATCACTGACGATCGTATTACGGAATTAGGCGCGATGGTGATCAAAGCCGCTAAAGAGATCAGCCATGAGTATGGCGCAAACCGCTAAGACTGACTAAACAGTGCGGGATCCCCCGCACTCGACATCCTAATCACCTTGCTGATTAGATGAATTATCCGGTTTATTCGACTTCAAAACGTGCATAAATTTCGGCATATCGCGATATTTTTCAATCAGCGCCAAAGCAATTGCTTCAGTTTCTGCATCGGCTAACCCATCAATATCTCTTGGGCGAAAATGCAATTGAAATGCCCGCAGCGTTCTTTTAGTTTCCGCATCTAGCTTACCCGTTTGCGGTATCCCTGCGTACCCATAAAATTTCAAAGCTTTTTGCAGACGCAAGACATTCGCAGGCGCGTTAACCTGACGTCCAGCTAAATGCTTTGTCACCGTTTGTGGATCTGGCCATGCACCAATGCCATGCAATGCTAATGCTTGCCATGGAAATGCCCGCCCAGGATCTTGCTTACGTAATGGCGCAATATCACTGTGTCCAATCACATTTTCAGGCGGGATACCATAGCGCTGCATAATATCACTGAGTAATGGAATCAGAGCATCAATCTGGGAATCATTGAAAGGTTGCCAAATATCCTGACCATTTTTTCTCACTAAGCCTTCATTAACGATTTCAATGCCTATCGAATTATCATTCAGACTATGATGATATTGCCAACGGCTATCTCCCGCATGCCAAGCTTTCAAACGCTCAGGAACGAGTTGTAAAATAACAGGCTGTCCATTTTTTTGTTCAGGCTGGCTCGGGATAAGATAGTGGGAACTCACCTTTCCTTTGGTCAAAATCTTAATCGAATGGGCATCATCAGAAACCGTGTAGTGCAAAACAATATACTGAATGCGCTCACTGGTATTCCGTGATGGGTGGCTTTGGTCTAGGAAGTAACCCGTTTTTGACGGTGTTGTTGAACAGCCAACGAGTAGGAATATAATAGATATCCATATCGCCCTATACATTTGAAATGACCCTTATTCCATCTTGAATTGTCGCTCATTTAATCACACCGCTATCGATAACACTATCAAAACGTCTCTCAATAGAGGTATTAAATATAAACAAAATTTATAATAAATAATGAAATAGAATTATCAGAAATAGAGAAAATAAAAACATTTTAGTGAAATATTTTAACCTAATAGTGTTTTTATTTACTTTATTATTTCAACCAATAAACTCATTATATTATTACGATTAATAATATAATTAATTTTCACTATAAAAAATCACATTAATGCTATCGTAGTATATTTTAACATTAAGACTATTTGATTATTATGCCGCTTATGCAGCAATTTCTCTTTCCCATTCAAATTGTTTTATTATCATTTTTGTGATCTCGTTAATATCAATATCCAAAAATATCGCTATTTCGATTAATTTATCTAAACTAAGTTTATTAATACCGAGTTCATAACGAGATATTTGCTGCTGACTTAATTGAATAATTCCGGCTAGCTCTTGTCCAGACAACCCTTTACTTACTCGTGCTTTGCGTAAATGGTTACCTAATACTGCATAGATATTTTGTTTTCCCACTACGTACATATTTACCCCTTATATAAGTAAAAATTAACTCTTTTAATTATTATAAAAATAATTCATCCATTTTGAAATAGTTATAAACAATTGAAAGTATATTAATTGATAGGGAATAAGGTGGATAGTAAATAATTAAAATGTCTTTTTAGCTTGTCTAATTTGTAATTCATTGCTTTTTAATATTTTTCTCATTCCATAAACACTAAAATTCATATTTAACATCTTAGTTTTAACTTTGTATTTTTAATAAAATTTTACAATTTCATTAGTTCCAGAAATGATTCGTAACTAAAAACCGCTTTAAAATGAAGTTTAATTTTTATAAATTAATTTATATCAGTGATCTAACCTGCAATTTTACAAGATTTATAGCTCTAAACTTCAATCTTCTATGGTCGAGCATGATTATCTAAAGACTAAAATCCCCTCTTTTCCTTTCAAATATTGCGAAAGCTCAGTATCAATAACTTGAAAGTTTTTGTGCTGTGAAGACGCATGCCGAAACAGGATTTTATTATTTTCACGGATCACAATCCCTACATGGGTAACATCGAGTCCGGAAGACGGTGAATAAATACCAATATAATCCCCAGTTTTTAACTGCGATAATACTCGATGGTCAATAAATCTTACCGGAATATAATGAATAACCCGTGATTTACTGTCTAAACTTGAAATATACTTACCTCCATTTTCTTTTAAATTCAATTGCTTATTTATAGATATTGTATGAGGGCTAAGCTGACTAGTAATATCATCTACTAGGCGATCATGCTCCTGGGACCAATCAGTAAAAAAATGGCGGCGACTATCGAAAGCGACCTTAGCATCGATATAACGTACTTTCTCTAAATGCTGGGAGAACTGCTCAAGGTTATCTGCATGCTTAAAAGCTTCGCTATATTCAATGAATGTCATACAGTCCATCGCTTTTAAATCAATAACTAATCTCTCCGGTAATAATGGATTCATATTCAATGTACGATTGTTATAAGGCGTTCCTAACAAGATTGTAGTCGCATTAATAACCTTCTGCTCTGTACTCTGGTTCTGCCCAGCTGAAATGACATTTTCTAATAGTTTATAAGAGCCCGCGGTGAGCACCACTTCATTCAACTCATTGGATTGAATACACCCTGAATAAAGTAGGAATGAGACAAAAAATAGCCCGATACGCTTTATCGATTTCAGTATGCTCATACATTTCCTACTCAAAATACCATCATGATTTCAGTGAATAAGCTCATTATAGCCATTATTTATCCACCTCAATGGATAAATGTTCGCGACTAATCTCAAAAGCCCCCAAGCTGTTTGTTTTTGACACAGATCACAGATAAGTGGAAATATTCAATTTGATCATTGCAACCCATGTATTTTCATTGAACAATGTTACCGGTAACATACGAAGTAACAAAAAGTGGTCTATGCCATAACGAGAATTGGTAAGAATCAATAAAAAACACTTAATACAAGCGTATAGAAACAATACTGCCTGCATTGTGGAGCCATTATCATGAGCAATAATATTCCAAAAGTAACGCCTTCAAGTAAGGTCAATGATGTCATTCAGCAGATCACCCAGCGCATAATTTCTCGCTCACAACCAACACGAAAAGCGTATTTAGAGCGAATTGAGAATGCCCGTAGAACGACCGTTCATCGTGCCGAACTTGCCTGTGGAAATCTGGCTCATGGTTTTGCCGCCTGCCAAAGTGAAGAAAAACAAATTCTCAAAAGCATGACTCGCTCAGATATCGCGATCATCACCTCCTACAACGATATGCTTTCCGCACATCGTCCCTATGACAGCTATCCAGAAAAACTTAAGCAAGCCTTATTAGAAAATGGCGCTATCGGTCAGGTTGCTTCTGGGGTTCCAGCGATGTGTGATGGGGTGACCCAAGGGCAGGATGGGATGGAACTCTCATTGCTCAGCCGTGATGTGATTGCTATGTCTACCGCCATTGGGTTATCCCATAATATGTTCGATGGCGCACTGTATTTAGGGATCTGCGACAAAATCGTTCCCGGATTAATGATTGGCGCACTCTCCTTTGGGCATCTTCCCGCCATTTTTGTTCCTGCGGGTCCAATGAGTACAGGCTTACCAAACAAAGAGAAAGTTCGCATCCGCCAGCTGTACGCAGAAGGAAAAGTGGATCGTAGCGCACTGCTTGAAGCCGAAGCTGCCTCTTACCATGGTATTGGAACCTGTACTTTTTATGGTACCGCCAACTCAAATCAGATGGTGATGGAAGTGATGGGGCTACATCTACCCGGCGCCTCTTTTGTACCACCAGACTCTCCACTGCGCGATGCATTAAATATCGCTGCGGCTCGTCAAATAACACGATTGACTGAGCAATCTGGCAACTACTTGCCAATTGGTCAGCTGGTCGATGAGAAAGTGATCGTCAATGGGATTGTTGCGTTACTAGCAACCGGCGGCTCGACTAACTTAACTATGCACCTTGTGGCCATTGCACGAGCTGCGGGGATTATCATCAATTGGGATGATTTCTCTGACCTTTCTGCGATTGTTCCACTCATTTGCCGGATTTATCCAAATGGGCAGGCGGATATTAACCAATTCCAAGCCTCTGGCGGCGTGCAATTATTGATCCGCCAATTACTCTCGAAAGGTTTATTACATGATGATGTCAATACCGTCGTTGGATTTGGATTATCTCGCTATACTATGGAGCCATGGCTAGATAATGGGCAACTCGCATGGCGCGAAGGTGCTGAAGCGTCTTACAATCTTGATGTCATAGCTGATATCAATCAGCCATTTTCTGCCCATGGCGGTACGAAATTACTGTCCGGAAATTTAGGCCGTGCAATGATGAAAACATCTGCGGTGCCAGTCGAAAATCAAGTGATTGAAGCGCCAGCTATCGTATTCAATAACCAGAACGATATTGCACCTCGTTTCGAAGCCGGAGAATTAGATCGCGACTGCGTGATCGTCGTGCGTTTCCAAGGCCCTTCTGCTAACGGAATGCCTGAATTGCATAAATTGATGCCACCCCTTGGCGTATTATTGGATAAAGGCTACAAAGTGGCGCTGGTGACTGACGGACGACTTTCCGGGGCTTCCGGTAAAGTTCCCTCTGCAATTCATGTCACTCCAGAAGCTTATAATGGCGGGTTACTTGCTAAAGTCCAAGATGGGGATCTCATCCGTGTTGATGCTTTGACTGGCGAGATTTCACTCTTAGTGGATGAGCATGAACTGGCGGCTCGCCAACCATACCAACCAGACCTTAGCGCTGAGCGTGTCGGCTGCGGTAGAGAATTATTTGGTGCATTAAGAACACATTTATCAGGCGCTGAAGAAGGCGCTTGTAGTCTCAATTTTTAGCACTCTAAGCTTAATAGGATTAAATATGAATAATTGGAAAATGACCGCTGAAGATGTTCTAAAACAAGGTCCTGTTGTTCCTGTCATTGTGATCAATAAACTCGAACAAGCCGTTCCATTGGCGAAAGCTTTACTTAAAGGCGGCGTTAAAGTTTTAGAAGTCACATTACGCACAGAATGTGCGATTGACGCGATCCGCTTAATTGCTGAAGAAGTCCCAGAAGCGATTGTTGGCGCAGGAACCGTGATCAATGCTCAACAATTAGATGCAGTGACTAAAGCGGGTGCTCAATTTGCTATCAGCCCGGGGCTAACCGAAGAACTACTTGCAGCTGCAACCAAAGCCACTATTCCATTAATTCCAGGTATTTCAACCGTATCAGAGCTGATGGCTGGTATGAATTATGGACTGAAAGAATTTAAATTCTTCCCAGCGGAAGCCAATGGTGGAGTCAAAGCGTTAAAGGCGATTTCAGGTCCATTCTCTCAAGTTCGCTTCTGCCCAACGGGTGGAATTTCTCTTGCTAATTACCGCGATTATCTCGCGCTCGATAGCGTGTTATGTATCGGGGGCTCTTGGTTAGTACCGGAAGATGCACTGGCTGCTGGCGACTATGAAAGAATTACTCAGTTAGCGCAAGAAGCGGTGCAAGGCGCGAGCGCATAATTGAATGGTAGGTCACCTAATACTGAGGTGACCTACTTGATTTTCCTAAGCGACAGAAGCGACTTCACTAAATCGTCGACAAAAACGTAGCTCCTCACGATATGCATACACATCTTCAACATGCCCACTAATAATCCGATTTTGTAATTTCTGCCAATAATCTGCGCAAAATAATTCACTATGATATTGCTGTAAATAGTGGCGAATTTTAGTATCTTGGCAAAGAAATTGAGCAAATTCTTCCGGAAAAACATCCTGCTCTCTCACGCTATACCACGGCTCTCCCGATAGTTCTTGTTCAGGATAAAGAGGCTCAGGAATATGGCGAAAATTCACCTCAGTCATGTAACAAATTTCATCGTAATCATAGAATACAACTCGCCCGTGGCGGGTCACCCCAAAGTTTTTAAATAGCATATCTCCCGGAAAGATATTTGCGGCGGCTAGCTGTTTAATCGCACAACCATATTCTTCAATCGCATGGTATAACTGCTCGTCCGTTGCTCCATCAATGAAAAGATTTAGTGGGATCATTTTACGTTCCATATAAAGATGGCGAATTAGAATTTTATCCCCCAAATCTTCCACTTGGGATGCAGCTTCCGTGAGCAATTCATTCATTAATTCATCGCTCACAAAACGTTTTTCAATGACAAAGTTTTCGAATTCTTGGGTATCGGCCATTCGCCCAACGCGATCATGCTCCTTGACCAATCGGTAACATTCGCGAACCCGCTCCTGAGTGACCTCTTTTTGTGGCGCAAATTGATCTTTGATAATCTTAAAAACACGATCAAAAGATGGGGCGGTAAATACCAGCATGACCATCCCTTTTACACCCGGAGCCAGTGAGAACTGCTCCCGTGAAAAATTCAAATAAGCCAAATATTCTCTGTAGTACTCTGTTTTCCCATGCTTTTGACAGCCAATTGCCATATACAATTCAGCAATAGATTTACTTGGTAAGATTTCCCGCAACCAAAAAACTAATCCCGCAGGGAATGGCGCATAAACCATAAAATATGATCGAGCAAAACCAAACACAATGCTGGCTTCATCCAATGCCGTTAGACAGGTATCCACATACATATGACCTTGTTCATCATGATGAATTGGCAATAAAAATGGATAAACTTGTTGATTAACATACAATTTACCTACCAACCACGCCGCTTTATTTCGATAAAAAAGTTCATTAGCAACATGTAATCGTGCAGGTTGTTCAGTGATGTCTGGAAATTTTTCTGTCAGGATGGTAACGATACATTGGATATCAAACGATAAATTTTTCCACGGTAATCTTAAGGGTAGCCCACTTAGAATTCCCAACAATACATCCTCTATATTTGCCTCTAGCGCATATTCACGCGCTAATGGGCGAGGTAATGTATTAAAACGCCTTGCAGGCTGAGAGGTAAAAATAAACAGGTTATCCTGGGTTAATTCTCGATGCTGAAACAAGCGGCAATAGACTGAATTAAAAAAACTTTCTGCAATTTCAAATCGAGGATAATCGGGTAACAGTGTGGTATAAACCCGTTTAATTCTCGCCAAACTATAGGGGCTTAAAGATTGAACCAGTCCCATACATTGCAACTGTGCCACCACCAAGCCTACATGATGGTCATACAATTTGATTCTTTGTTTCATGGCATTTTGCACTGCATGCCAATCCCCACGTTCAAAACGTTCCTGCGCTCCTGACGTAATCTCTAAAAACCGTCCATACTGGGCATCGAATCCCTGCAAAATAGTTTGGGCGATAATCTGTTCGGTTTCTAGGGTCATTTTCTCTCTCCAATAAAAAACAGGCACTTACGTGCCTGAAAAATAGATAGATACACCAAAGTCAACATAGACACAGAGCACACACAAAATGTAGCGGTCACACCAAATTAAGCGATTTCACTTATTTAAAATTGCTCTTCTTCAGTTGAACCCGTTAATGCGGTAACGGATGAACTTCCTCCTTGAATAACCGTTGTGACCTTATCAAAGTAACCGGTTCCGACTTCTTGTTGATGAGAAGAGAAGGTATAGCCTTTGTTAATTGCTGCAAATTCACATTCTTGAACTTTTTCAACATAGTGTTTCATTCCTTCACCCTGAGCGTAGGAGTGAGCAAGGTCAAACATGTTGAACCACATGCTGTGAATACCCGCTAACGTAATGAACTGGAAGCGATATCCCATTGCTGATAATTCATCTTGGAAACGTGCAATCGTGCTGTCATCTAAGTTTTTCTTCCAGTTAAATGATGGTGAACAGTTATACGCCAACAATTTACCCGGGTATTTTGCATGGATGGCATCTGCAAATTGACGTGCGGCTTCAAGGTCGGGTTTCGAAGTTTCACACCAAACTAAATCTGCATACGGCGCATAAGCTAAGCCACGGCTAATCGCTTGCTCTATACCGGCTTTCGTTCGGAAAAAACCTTCAGCAGTACGTTCCCCTGTAATAAATTGAGCATCATAAGGGTCACAATCCGATGTTAATAAATCCGCAGCATCGGCATCTGTCCTTGCAATCAAAATGGTCGGAATCCCGGAAACATCGGCAGCTAAACGCGCCGCAGATAATTTTTGAACCGCTTCTTGGGTTGGAACGAGTACTTTACCGCCCATATGACCACATTTTTTCACGGCTGCCAGCTGGTCTTCAAAGTGAACAGCTGCCGCACCCGCTTCAATCATATGTTTCATCAATTCAAAGGCATTCAAAACACCACCAAAACCAGCTTCAGCATCAGCCACAATCGGTAAGAAGAAATCGATATATTCTTTATTATCAGGTCCAATTCCATTCGCCCACTGGATTTGGTCTGCACGTCGAAATGTATTATTTATGCGTTCAACTACCGCAGGAACGGAATCTACAGGGTACAACGATTGGTCTGGGTACATGCTAGAAGCCGTATTCGCATCCGCAGCCACCTGCCAACCGGACAAGTAAATAGCTTCAATACCGGCTTTAGCTTGCTGCAATGCTTGCCCACCCGTTAATGCACCCAGTGCATTTACATACCCTTTTTTCGAACCACCATTGAGTTGAGCCCAAAAACGCTCAGCCCCTTTGCGCGCTAATGTGTGTTCTGGATTAACAGAGCCACGTAACTTAATCACGTCTTCTGCCGTATAAGGGCGGGTGATCCCTTTCCAACGAGGTTTTTTCCATTCGTTTTCTAACTGAGCAATTTGTTCTAAACGTGATGTGGTCATGATTCACTTCCTTTCTAATAATGTGTAGGATTCATCGAATGTTGTATTTATTGTTTTAATAAACAAAATATGACTAATCTAATAACTGATAACCAGGAATGGTCAGGAACTCTATCAACTCATCTTGAGTAGTGATTCGGCGCATTAATTCGGCGGCTTCACGGAAACGCCCACTCTGAAAACGCTGGTCACCGAGTTCTTTTTGAATAACTTGCAGCTCTTCATCTAGCATCTCTTCAAATAGGATTTTGGTGACTTTCATTCCATTTGATAGCGATTTACCGTGACGGATCCACTGCCAGATCGAGGTACGAGAGATCTCTGCGGTTGCGGCATCCTCCATTAACCCATAAATAGGGACGCAGCCATTCCCTGAGATCCACGCTTCAATGTATTGCACTGCGACACGAATATTGGCACGCATTCCTGCTTCCGTTCGTTCCCCAGCACAAGGCTTCAATAATTGTTCAGCGGTAATTTCGTCATCATTCTCACGGCGTACATTTAACTGATTTTTACGATCGCCAAGAGCCATGTTAAAGACATCCATCACCGTATCAGCCAAACCAGGATGAGCAATCCACGAACCATCGTGGCCATTTCTCGCCTCCAACTCTTTATCTGCTTTAACTTTGGCTAAAATAGCTTGGTTCTCTAACTCATCTTTACTTGGGATGAAGGCCGACATTCCCCCCATCGCAAATGCTCCACGGTGATGACAGGTTTTAATCAGTAAACGAGAATAGGCACTTAAAAACTCCTGCGTCATGGTGACGACTTGTCTATCAGGAAGTACTCGGTCAGCATGCTCTTTCAATGTTTTGATATAGCTGAAAATATAATCCCAACGACCGCAGTTCAGCCCTACAATATGGTGTCGCATGTGGTAAAGAATTTCGTCCATTTGGAAAACCGCAGGTAACGTTTCAATTAATACAGTTGCTTTGATCGTGCCTCTTGGCAGCCCAACAAAATCCTCAGCAGCACTAAATACGTCACTCCACCATTGTGCTTCTTGCCAAGATTCTAATTTCGGAATGTAGAAGTAAGGGCCACTACCTTTTGCGAGTAGCGCTTGGTAGTTATTGAAAAAATACAGTGCAAAATCAAACAGCCCCCCAGAAATAGGTTTTCCATCCACGAGTACATGCTTTTCATCCAAATGAAGGCCACGAACACGAGCAATAAGTACCGCAGAATTTGATTTCAGTTGATAAACTTTTCCGTTTTCATTGGTGTAGGAAATCTCACCTTTGATCGCATCGCTTAAATTAATCTGCCCTTCGATCAACTTCTCCCATGAAGGTGATAGTGAATCCTCAAAATCAGCCATAAACACTTTTACATTTGCATTCAAAGCATTAATGACCATTTTACGTTCTACAGGGCCTGTAATTTCAATTCGACGGTCCATGAGGTCATCAGGAATATTTTGAATCTTCCATTCTGAATTTTTAATGGAATTCGATTCCATAATGAAATTCGGTAACATTCCTGCATCTATTGATTTTTGTCTCTCAATTCTGTCTTTCAGTAATTGTTCTCGACGAGGTAAAAACTCTTCAACTAAAAAAGAAAGAAAAGCAATAGAATCAGCATGTAAAACCTGTTCATCTTGCTGAGTAATATCTTTTGTAAATGTTAAATCTGATATAGATAACTGCTGTTCCATTGTCTTACCCTCATTCATGGCTGGCTATGAATTAAGAGTAAGCCCAAAACAAAAATAAATCAAAAACGGTTTCCATTTTAATTTAAAATCAATATATCGAATTGATATTTATGATTTTTTCAATAAAATCATTTTTGTTTTTTATTTCTATTTATAAAATGTATTTGTTAAATATTAGTTAAATCATAGAGTTGTAGGCTGAAGAATTTTTTCATTCCAGAAAAGATAAATAAAAAAGAAGCCGTTTATCGGCTACTTTTTTATCTTTAAATAGGGAGGATATTGTGATTTATAGGCTAAAAATGTGCTATTAATTAGTCTTTAATTTTAAAATTTCATCTTTACTTGGCAGTAAATACGTTTTTTACTCGAGCGTCGGTGCCATATGAGTAAGATCAAACGGTGTGATCTGGTACACATAATAATTGAGCCAATTAGAAAATAGTAGATGCCCATGACTACGCCAACGAACTTCTGGATCATTATTAGGATCATCATTTTTAAAATAATTGCAGGGTAATTCGGGAGTAAGTCCGGCCTCTACATCACGCCAATATTCTTGAGATAGTGTTTCAGCATCATACTCTGGATGCCCAGTCACGAATGCTAACCGCTTATCTTTAGAGGCAAATAAATACGCTCCAGCTTCTGAAGAGCTCGCTAAAATATCTAAATCTGTATTTTGACGAATATAATCTTCAGGGAAATCCGCGTATCGGGAATGGGGAGCGTAAAATGAGGCATCAAAGCCGCGAGTTAACAACGCAAAAGGTTTTACCGTTTCATGGGAATAAACCCCTGAAAGTTTTTCTTTGCGTGTAAATTTAGGTAGATCATAGAGTACTTTTAACGCAGCTTGCACTGCCCAACAGACAAATAAGGTCGACGTTACATGTTCTTTAGCCCATGCAATCACTCGCTCGATCTGATCCCAGTAGCATACATCGCTGAAATCAACTAAACCTAGTGGCGCGCCAGTAACAATCAATCCATCAAAATTTTGATTCTGTATATCCTCAAAGTCACAATAAAAGTTATTGAGATGCTCTGCTGGGGTATTTTTAGATTCGCGCTGGTCGATACGTAGAAGTTGGATATCGACCTGTAGTGGTGTATTAGACAGTAAACGTAAAAACTGATTTTCAGTTTCTATTTTTTTTGGCATCAGATTCAATATCAGTACTTTCAAGGGACGGATCTCCTGAAGGCTTGCCCTTGTCGTTGTCATGACAAAAACATTCTCTTCGCGCAAAAAATTAACTGCCGGTAGCTCATCTGGTAAACGAATAGGCATCCCTTATCCCCTTAAATATACTTTTATACGTTTAGACTTCTAGAATGCTAAATAATCTAACCAATGTTGCTAAGTTTGTCGAGCATTTCAAAGCTAGTTGAAATAAATTCAAGCTATTCATATGGTCGTTTTACAATTCAAAGTCTAGCAAAGTAATAACTCACTGATCTCTCTTATTTTTATTACACATTAATATTCCAAATCGCTTATATTTTTTCGTCATTAATCAGAACTGACTCAGCACAAGAAGATATACGCCAGGAAAAGTACAAGAAAGAAAAGGAAGAACAGAAGAAAGTAAGAAAGAAAGGAAATCGAAAGAAAAAATCACCTAGGGGCTCAATGACGGATAAGTTTCAGTACTTTCACTAACTTAAAATTGGAAAACGATTGAACCTCTTCAACTGTCACCAAGCACCC